>DAHZZC010000369.1 GCA_027435495.1 Planctomycetales bacterium | reverse complement strand
ATCACATCGAACTAAACAAATACCTTGGGAACCTCCGACCGGGGCCTGGGTCCCCCATGACATCCGCGATTCGATCGTCGACTTCGTCCGCCGCTGGGCCAACCGCACCGACATCCCCCTGCGGCGGTTCGTCGGTTGGGTCGGCATCGCCGCCAGCCAGTTCCATGACTGGACGGCGCGCTACGGCTCGGCCAACAAGCACAACTCCATTGTGCCCCGTGACTGATGGCTCGAGCCCTGGGAGAAGGCGGCCATCCTCCAGGTCCACGTCGGCCATCCGCTGGAGGGTTACCGCTGGCTCGCCTTCATAATGCTCGACGCCGACATGGTCGCCGTCAGCCCATCGAGCGTCTACCGAGTCCTCCGTGACGCCGAATTGGCAAATACAAACAAAATCAAACAATTGAAGAAGAGCACGGGCTTTCAAAAGCCCCTGCGGCCCCATGAGCACTGGCACGTCCATGTATCCTACATCAACATCGCCGGAACTTTCTTCTACCTCTGCAGCCTCCTCGACGGTTGCAGCCGGTTCATCGTTCACTGGGAGATCCGCGAGAGCATGACCGAGCCCAAGGTGGAGACGATCATCCAGCGGGCTCGCGTGTGCTTCCCCGGGGAGCGGCCGTGGATCATCTCGGACAACGGCCCTCAGTTTATCGCCAGGGACTTCAAGGAATCCATGAAAATGTGCATTCATAACACGTAATGTATATCCAATTTTTATCTTAAGATCAACGGGAAAATCGAGAGGTGGCACAAGACGCTCAAGGGCGAATGCATCCGGGTCAAGGTACCGTTGAGCCTGGAGGACGCGCGGCGGCTCGTTGCGGAGTTCGTGGCCCACTACAACGAGGTCCGCCTTCAAGGTACGATTGGCTACGTGGCATCCGCGGATAAACTGGCCAGTCACGCCTCGACGATCTTCGCGGAGCGAGACCGCAAACTCGAAGCCTCCCGCGATCGGAGGCGAGCGGCTCGCGAGGCCAGTCGGCCCGACCGCTGCGGCGGTCTTTTGATGAGGAGTGGCCTGGGCGGAGGATAGGGCTCCATGGCGACACGACCCGAGCGCCGTCCCAGGGGCCAAGACCGAAGGGGGGCGGCACGATGCCGCCCTGTCTTTCTCCTTCGGGATTGGCACCGAGGCGACAAATCGACACGACCCGTTTGAGTGCACAGTACACCTTATCTCCCGACCACGGTCGCTCCATTTCACGCTGAACCACTACACCATGCTCGTTCGTGCACACTGGATCGAAGTGACGAAACGGACATCGAGGAAGCGAAAAACTAAAAACCAGGTCGGAATCCCCGGTCCTCCCGCGGCAGCCATCCATGTGGAATCTGTTGATTTCAGCAAACGCTACCCAGCCCATTCAGACAGGCCGAAGACGAGTCGGAACTCGGCTTCGCGATGCCCAACCCCTTGCCCCTGGGCTTGTCAGTTGATACGATCGATCTCCTAATCTCCCCGTTTCTGAATGCGCTACAACCCCAGTCGGATCGTCCGGGTCCGGGATTTCCTCCCGCCTACCGGCCGCCCCTGTTGCGCGCGACTACGATCCTTTCAAACCACTCGACCCGAAATCCCACAGACAGCGTAGAGGAGGCTCGATGAGCCAGCATGGACGGCGGCCCGCGCCGCGGGCCGGTCGAGTCGGACTGATTGTCGCCGCGTATGTTCTGGGGCTCGCAATGCCGGTCTCTGCCGACCCACCACGACAGGCCCGATCGGAGACGAAACCGGGAACATCCTCGCCGACGACAAGGAAAAACAGGCTGGTGCCAACCTACGCCCGCGACGTCGCTCCAATCGTCCAGGCGAAGTGCCAGAATTGCCACCGGCGCCACCAGGTCGGACCATTCCCTCTGGAGACCTACGAGCAGGCCCGGAAGCGGGCCGCCGACATCGCGGCGGTCACCGAGGAGCGATCGATGCCTCCGTGGAAGCCGACCCGGGGAGTCGGACCGAGACTCAAGCACGACCAGTCGCTGACCCATTCGGAACTGGCAATCCTCGCCGCCTGGGCCGAGGGGGGCGCGCCGCTCGGCAACCTTAAGGAAATGCCGCCACCCCCGAAATATGCCGAGGGATGGAAGCTCGGCCCACCCGACCTGATCCTCGAACCGACCGAGGCGTTCCTCATCCCGGCGAGCGGACCCGACATCTATCGGTGCTTCGTCCTGCCGACGAATCTGGTACGCGATGCTTTCCTTGAGGCGATCGACTATGCCCCTGGGAATCGCAGCGTTGTCCACCACCTCATTGCCTACATGGACACCACCGGGCGTGCCCGGATACTCGACGACGCAGCACCCGGGGTTGGATACCCGACAACCAGCGGGCCGATGATCGAGGCCGATGAGTTGAGCTTCTGGATGGCCGGCAGCGAGGCCCACCGGCTCCCCGAGCGGGTCGGTATCCGCCTGCAGGCCCAGGCCGATCTCGTTTTGCAGATCCACTATCACCCGAACGGCCGGTCGGTACTGGATCGGACACGCGTTGGGATCTATTTTTCGAAGAAGCCCGTCAAGCAGGCGATGCACTGGAACAACGCGACCAATTACCGGTTCAAACTTCCCGCGGGGAAGGACAACATCGAGGTCAAGGCAAGCTGGTTCGTGCCGGTTGACCTCGAGGCGCTGGCCGTCTGCCCGCACATGCACAGCCTCGGTCACGATATGCAGATGTCGGTAAAACTTCCCGGCGGCAAGACGCGCACCCTCATCGAGATCGCCGACTGGGACCCGTCGTGGCAAGGGTCCTATTACTTCAACGAGCCGATTCCCCTGCCGGCTGGCTCGGTCGTGCAGGTTACTGCGCATTACGACAATTCGGCCCACCCGCGCAACCCCAGCCACCCGCCTCGCAACGTCGAGGTCGGGCCGAACGCCGACGATGAGATGTGTGTCGGGTACATCGCCGTTGTGAAGAAGGGGCAAGACCTGACGATGCCCGGCTCGCGCGACGACCTTTACCAGACCTTCCTGCGCCAGCGTGAACGGCAGATGCGTCGGGCGAACTCGCGGTCGGCGGCACCGTGAATTCCTGTTTCTCGGCGGGTCAGACCAGACGATAGAGGCGATCGAACGATACCGAGGGAGCATGCTCGGCTTCGCGGCCGGTGATGCGCTCGGAACGACTTTGGAATTCCGCCTGCCCGGCTCGTTCGAGGCGATCTCGGACAGACTCCTAGCCAGAGCCCAGGTCGCGGTTCGTCAGGACGGAGCGCAAGTTGCGGAGCGACCGAACCGACGGGTCCTCCGGCCGACCGCCTCCGTCGCTCGGCCGGCTACAGGCCACCTTGGCCTCGTCATGCGACCAGGCCGGCCAGGGACCGACTCCTCGAACCGGTTTTTCCGTCCCGGTGCCGAGGCAGAGATCGAAGACGGATTTCGTCATAAATCAAAGGCAATACGTCCCCTCGTGGAAGGAGGTATGGCCGAGCAGGAGGGCCCTGTATCCGCTTGGCGAGGAGGCAATGCGGGCGGTTGCGCCCTCCTGAAAGCGACTCCGTGACGGTTCCCTCGCTGGTCAATCGATCCCAGCGGACCTGCCCTTTGTGGGCATAGTTGAAGAACAGCTCCCAACGCGATGAAGTCGGAGAGACCGTCTAACCGGCAGGAGGTTCCATTGCTCGATCCCGAAGGAGCAAGGACCCGCGAAACCAGTCCGCGGCTATATTAGACTGGGACTTGCTCTGCCATCCTACCGGATCGGCACCTGTCCGGCACCGCCGAGGCACCGACCGAGCCGGGAGAGAGGCCCGGCCATCTGCATGTCAGCTCCGAGAGCCGACGAAGGTCGTGGAGCATTCTCTAGGCTAAAGCGAATTCCGGAGCCGCCCGAGGATGGGACCATGTGGAGCGTGTTCTTGCGGAGGCTCTGCGCGAAGTAAGGGGGAGTTCCCCTCGTAGTCGTCCCGAGGCTCCAGTTCGGTCGTATCCGCATCTTGGACGTCGATCACGTGGTGGCCCACAGGCGGATCGGACCCCGCCGGCGCCGATCGCCCTCGGTTCCGCGACCACTCGGCCCAGGCCTGGAGCGCTGCATATCGGTCCTCGACCAACTCCTCGCCGCGGAGCGGGCCATGCGAGCTGACCTCAGGTTCGATCAGTGCCGCCTCCGGCCGGAACGTCGGCTCGGACTCCAGGTCTCCCTCCCATCCGACCTCGACCAGGCCTTCCTCCACCCGGATCGGAGGCCGGGCCGGTAGGAGCGAAGGGAGCCTCGGCGGAGCAGGAGGTTCGTCGACGAGGGGGAGCGGTCGGGTTCGTTCGGGGGCCTTCACCGACCTCGACGAAGCGATCCGGAGAATCGTAGCGGGGTTGCCCCGGGCATCCCGATGGATCGCCTCCAGTTCCTGTCGATCGATCGTGCCGTCCGGGTCGATCAGGGCCCTCGACTCGTCGAGGTCCAGCGGCGGGAGGTGGATGTGCAGCCCGAATCGGCCCGACCAGCCGCGGAACCGCCCGCTCGACAAGCTGCGCACCAATTCTGTGCGGCCAAGGAGAATCATCGCGGCGAAACTATCCGACCGCCCGATCCGCCGAGCCAGCGATTCGATTTCTTCCCAAACCGAATCCGAGGCACGCTGAACCTCTTCGAGGATCAGGAGCCACTTCCGGCCGTCGGTCGATTCGTCCCGCAACCCCTCCGCGAGCCGGAGTCGAGCGGCGCCTGGGCGTTCGGGCAGGTCCAGTCCGATTGGATACGCGGCGAGACGGAGGAGGTCGACGCCGTCGAGTGTCGAGCCAAGCTGGACCTCGGAACTCCGCCAGTCTGCCGGGAGGCCGTCAACGAAGCGTCGGGCAAGCCATCGTTTGCCGGAGCCCGTCTCTCCGGTAATCAATACCGGGCCGGCCAGTCCGGACGGCAACATGGATGCCAGCCGATCGAGGGCGCGTCGCCGACTCTCGACAGGCGCCGCCGTCGCCATCCGATCCGGATCGATCGGCGATCGTCGCGTCCCGATCACCCTGGCCCCGGTCTGGTCTGGCTGCATGGCTGGTCCGTCCTTCGTCCGCTAAGTCGTGGGTCATCCCACCGGTCCCGGCGGGTCGGGAAGTCCGAAATCCCTGGACATCCGGCAATTGAGGCCGAGAACTCGGTGGGAAAAGGGCCTTTCCCGCGTCACATCGGCCGGCTCGCGGACTAAGCTCTCGGGGAGACAGACGGGCGCTCGGCCAGGAAAAACATCGGTGCCCGACCGGCCTGGTCTTGAACCCGGATTCGCCGGCTCTCACCGATGTGGAACGACGGAAGTTGCTCAGACTTTTCGGTTTTTGGTAAGATTCCTCAACGGGGCGCCCGCTCTACAGCCCGGCCCGAGGCCGGTCTTGTCGTCGGGCCGCAGAGTCATCCCAGGTGTTCCAGCCCGGTACGGAGGGGCACCGTGGCCACCGACGTCAACACAGCTAGCGACCGGATCGGCGGCTATCGCTACATCCGGACGATCCATCCCGGCCATTCTTCGGTCGTGATTGAAGTCGTCCAGGAGAGCACACAGCGTCGATTTGCCATCAAGCAGTTGCTCGCCTCACGCGCCGAGGACCGTCAGGAATATCGGCACTTTGCCCACGAAGCACAGCTCGGCATGGATCTTCGCCATCCGAACCTGATTCGAGTGCATGAGTTCGTCAAAGATCGCGAGCAACCTTATTTCGTGATGGAGCTCTTCGGCGGCCATCACCTCAAACTCTGCATCGCACGCCCCCAGCTTTACCCGATGCCGACGGCACAACTGCATCGAATCATTGAGCAGACCGCCGGGGCGCTCTCGTACATGCACAGCAAGGGGTGGGTGCATCGCGACGTGAAGCCCGAGAATATCCTGGTCAACCGGTCGGGCGAGGTCCGGGTGATCGACTATGCACTGACGCGAAAGGCAGCGGGCGGACTCCTGCGGCTCTTCGCCGGCAAGACGCCTCGCGAGGGAACGCGGACCTATATCCCCCCCGAGCAGATTCGCTGCGAGCCGCCGACACCGGCGGCCGATATTTACAGCTTCGGGATCACCTGCTATGAATTGGCGTGCGGCCGACCTCCGTTCCGCGCCAATTCGTCGCAGGAACTGCTGGAGAAACACTTGAAGGAAAGGCCCATCCCGCTGACGAACCAGGACAAGCGTGTGACGCCGGAATTCAACGAACTGGTGCTTCGGATGATCGAGAAGCGCCCGGGCGATCGGCTCGCCAGCCTGGACGAGTTCCTCTCGCGGTTCCGAGCCGTCCGGATCTACAAGGACGACCCCGACCCGATGGCGGGGCGCGATACCGCGTTCTCCTGATCGTGCCGTGAGAGTCGGCCCCTCAACCGCGACCGCGGCTGCCCCGGCCAAGGACCCCGCCCCAATGCCCAGCGCCACCGAGCCTCGTCTCGCCTTCGAGGCCCCGATCTACGAGATGGAGTCGCGGCTCTCCGAGATGGAGGCCCAGTACGCCCGCAACCGGTCGACCGGCGACACCACCAGGATCGCCGAGCAGATCCGCCGCCTCCGCCGCGAACTGGCCGCGCTCAAGCGCGAGATCTACTCGCACCTTGATCCCTGGCAGGTCGTCCAGGTCTCGCGGCATCAGTCCCGGCCCCAGACCCGCGACTACATCGATCTCCTCTTCGACCAGTTCATCGAACTGCACGGAGACCGCGCCATCGGTGACGACAAGGCGATCGTCACCGGCCTGGCCCACCTCGACGAACTCAAGATCCTCTTCATCGGCCACCAGAAGGGGAAGGACCTCGCCGAGCGCACGGCCTGCCACTTCGGCTGTGCCCACCCCGAGGGCTACCGAAAGGCTCTCCTCAAGATGCGGCTGGCGGAGAAGTTCCGGTTACCGATCGTCACGTTCATCGACACCCCCGGCGCCTACCCCGGCATCACCGCCGAGGAGCGCGGCCAGGCCTCTGTAATCGCCGAAAACCTCATGGCGATGAGCCGGATCAAGAGCCCGATCATCTCGGTCGTCATCGGCGAGGGAGGCTCCGGCGGCGCCCTGGGAATCGGAATCGGCGATCGGCTCGGCATGCTCGAATTCAGCTATTACTCGGTCATCACACCCGAGGGATGCGCCTCGATCCTCTGGAAAGGGAGCGAGCACGCTCCAAAGGCCGCCGCCTCGCTCAAAATGACGAGCCGCGACCTCCTCGCCTTTGGGATCATCGACGAGATCATCCCGGAGCCTCTCGGCGGCGCACACCGCGACCATCGCGAGGCCGCCGCAAGTATCAAGTCCTTCCTGCTTCACGCCCTTCGACAGATCAAGGATCTGCCCGCCGACGAACTGCTCGCTCGCCGGTATGACAAGTATCGAAAAATCGGCGCTTTCGCCGATAACCCGACGACGCCGGAGAGTGTCAACGAGGCGATGGAGGGCTGAGATCGCTCTCCACCGCCGGGCAATACCCCGAAATGAAGATTCAAGAAGACGAGAAATCCTTCGATCTTGAATCTTCGATTCGGGGATCGGCCAA
>DAHZZC010000368.1 GCA_027435495.1 Planctomycetales bacterium | reverse complement strand
GCTGGGGCTATCAGGCGACGGGGCTCTACGCCCCCTCGGCGCGGTTCGGCGATCACGAGGGCTTCGCGCGCTTCGTGGACGGCGCGCACAAGGTGGGCATCGGCGTGCTGGTCGATTGGGTGCCCGCGCATTTCCCGACCGACGCGTTCGGCCTCGCGCGCTTCGACGGCACCGCGCTCTACGAGCATGAGGATCCGCGCCTCGGCTTCCATCCCGACTGGAACACCGCGATCTACAATTTCGGCCGGCGCGAGGTCGCGAACTTCCTCTATTGCAACGCGCTCTACTGGGTCGACCGCTTCCACATCGACGGCCTCCGCGTCGACGCCGTCGCGTCGATGCTCTACCTCGACTATTCGCGTCGAGAGGGCGAGTGGCTGCCGAACGCCGACGGCAGCAAGGAGAACCGGGAGGCGATCGCCTTCCTCCAGCAGGCCAACAAGCTCAAACTCGATTTCTCGCCCCGAGACGGGATCAACCTCCTCCGGTTTGCCGTCAAGCGGATGGCACAGGACGCTCATCACCCAATCGGACGCGACTCGGCCTGGCGCGAGGCGCTTTTCTGTGTCCTCGGCGAGGAGGCCGCCGACCTGGAGAATCTCGCCCGCAAGCGGCGCCGGGCGATGGGCGGTCAGCACGCCCCGATGGGGCTGGGCGACCTCTTCTTCGACCCCGACGACCCGCTTCACCCCGATGCCGAGATCGACCCGTTCGACGATGAGGATGAGGACGAGGACGGCCCTTTCTGAACAAGGTCATCGGCGATCGCGGCCGGGCCCGATCGAATTTCGAGTAGGATGGCCACCGTACCCGGGGTGGAGCATGAACGAATCGCGAGTGACCGCCGACGATTTCCTGACGATCGGATCCAACATCCGGGTCCTACCGATCATTCATGGCTCGGGCGACTTCGCCATCCAGGTGCGTGAGGAACTCCTCGGGCGGCCCTACGACTGTGTCGCGGTCCCGCTTCCGCCCTCGTTCCAGGACGAGGTTGAATCGGCCGTTGAGCGGCTGCCAAATGTCTCGGTCGTGGTCCAGGTCGATGCCGAGACCGAGGACGAGTCCGACGAGAATACGGGCCCCGGGTACAGCTACGTCCCAATCGATCCCTGCCAGGGGGTGATTGCGGCGATCCGAACGGCGATGAGCGAGCGGATGGCGATCGAGTTCATCGACCTGGAGACACCCCGGTTCGTCTCGGTGACCGGGACGTTCCCCGACCCATATGCCCTCAAGCGAGTGACGCCCGACCGATTTGCCGCAGCGATCCTCGCAGCCGTCCCGCCCCCTGCGCCCGGGCAGGTCTCCGACCGCATCCGATGGATGGCCGCCCGGCTCCGCGAGCTGGAGTCGAAGCACCGCCTGATCCTGCTTGTCTGCTCGATCCTTGACTGGCCCTGGATCCGGGACGCCTACGTCCGAAGGCTCCCGCCGCCCGAGCCGACCTCGTTCTTCTCGCCGATCCAGACGTTCCCGGTCGATCCCCGAACCCTGATCTTCGCCCTCGGCGAACTTCCCTACCTCACTGCGCTCTACGAGCGGGGACGCCGTGAGCTGACGCCAGACGACAACCTCTCAGTCGACGGCGTCAAGGAAATGGTGCTCGACGCGCGCCATCGTCTGAAGCACAAGCTGCCGAAGATTGCGGCCCGGATCACCCCGCAGGTTTTGTCCGTCTTCTTCCGGTATGTGCGTAACCTCTCACTGATCGATCGGCGGCTGACGCCCGATCTGTACACGCTGATCGTCGCCGCGAAACAGACAGCCGGCGACGACTTCGCCCTGGCCCTCGCCGAGACGGCCCGCGAATACCCACATGCAGACGAGGAGCCAGCGGCCTTCGGCGATCCAGGGGCGGTTCGGATGGGTATCCATCGCGGTGAGGTCCCGATCTGGGGGCCAGGCCCGATGGTCAGTCGGCTCCCTGGTCAGTCGATGAGCTGGCGCCATTGCGAGCTAAGACCACAGCCAACGCGAGAGGAGCAAACCCGATGGCTCCAGCGCTGGGATCCGTTCGGGATGTGCTCGTGGCCGCCCGAGGACGACCGGATCGAGAGCTTCCACCGACATGTCCGCGACCAGGCCAGGGCGATCCTCGGTGCCGACCTTGCCCGGACCGAGAAGTTCACTACCAGTGTTCGCGACGGCATCGACATCCGCGAGACTCTTCGGAACTGGCACACGGGCGATCTATACGTGAAGGTCGTCCCGCCGAGCCGGGGCTCCATTGAGGTGGTTGTATTTCTGTTTGATGTCCCGGCCGACCCCGATCGTTATCCCAACCGGTCAACCTGGTACGCCGAGCATTCCGAGGAATCGACTCTGGCCTTCTATGCCACCGACCCGTTCAAGTCGATGGTCGGGCCCGGGATCGCGCAGGCCGAGTACGGCGGGGCTCTTTTCCTGTTCCCGCCACGGACCATCCCGGACATCTGGAACGATCCTCGGCTCGACTTCACGACGACGATCGAGGAACGGCTCCTCGGCGGAGCGTTCCTGCACAGCAGAGACCGCCACGTCGCGGTGGTGAGTCCGAGGATTCCACCCTCGTCGTGGCGGCGGCTGGCCCGGCGATTCGGCCGAAAGATCGTCCATCTGCCGTTGAAGCGGTTCAGCGGGCAGCTTCTGGAACGGCTCCGGACCTTCCACGTTCTTAACGGCAAGCAGGTCCGATCGTACGCCGCGGACTTCATCCGCGACCTGTAGAGAATGCCCCCGGGTCGTCGTATCCGACGAGGAGAGATCCTTGACTTCCATTCCTCTGATCGCCCTGACGTCCGCGTTGGCCCAGGCCCCCGAGGCACCGGCGAGGGCCTTCGATGCCCCGAAGTACGGCCTGAGCGCGAAGATCCCGGCCGCCTGGAAGATCGTCGAGCGCGAGAAAGATGAGCGGATCTTCGTGGCGATCGTGCCGCAACCGGGGTTTGGCTCGCCGGGAGTGGCCGCCTGCGAGCTGGCCACCGCCCCCGAGACTCTCGACGACTACCGAACACGGATCGATAGGACCGCCGAGCGCGGCAACCGTCCCGATGCAAAGCTCGCCACCAATCGGATTGTCAAGGACGCCCGAGGCCATCACCTTGAGACCGTCTGGGAGTCGCATCCGGCCGCTGGCGGTTTCTGGCGAGAGGTCACCATCCGCGTGATCGCCAACCGACAGCTTTACTCGTTCATCCTCAACGTCGAGGACTCCGCCTACAAGGAGGCCCGTCCCACGTTTGACGCCATCGTCTCGGATGCTGCATTCTCGCCCCCCGACACTGGTGCCGATAGCCTGGCGAAGGATGCCAACCGGTGGCTCCAGCGTGAGTACAAGTTTGCTCTCGACCTCCCAGAGGGCTGGGGACCGGTACTGGCCCCGAGCGCGGTCGCCCTTCTATTCGCTAATGGTCCGCCTCACGGGATCTGGTCCGATAACCTGCTCGTACTCGCCCATCCCCGGCGCGAACTCGACCTCGACGAACTGGCCCGTGATCTCCCCGACCGACTCCGCGACGAGGAACCGGGCTGCGAGATCGTCACCTGCAAGGTTGTCCCGTTTGGCAAGGCGAAGGCGCTGGAGACGATCGCCCGGACCCGGCGAGGCCCGTTCTCGATGACCGTGATCGAGTGGCGATTTCCCGGCGATCGGTTCGATTACGAGCTGAAGTTCACCGCCGAGTCGGATCGGTTTGAAAAGCAAGTCCCAGCCTTCCGCAAAAGCCTTCGAAGCTTTCGCGAACTCCCTGGCGCGGTATCGTCGGGCGGCGTCCGGAAGTCGGCCTGATCCCTGACCTTGAAGTGTCGAGGATTGACCCTCTCTGCGCCCGCGTACGATAATCGAGAGCTTGCGGGTCAGGGGCCGAGCCGGGACGTCCCGACTGTCGTTGCCATCCGACCCGTCCGAGCCGAGCATGGGGCCGCACGCTGGTGATTGCGATCGAGAATGTTCGCGACTTCCCTGCGCCGACGCGTGGCGCCTTCGTGACCGTCGGGAATTTCGACGGTGTGCATCGTGGTCATCAGCATCTTTTATCCCGGCTCCGGCAAAAGGCCGACTCTGCCGGTGCCCCGGCGCTTGCGATCACGTTCGACCCTCATCCCGCGACGCTGCTCCGACCGGCCCAGGCGCCTGTCCCGCTGGTCTGGCCCGATCGTGAGGTCGGACTGTTGTTCGAGGCGGGCGCGACCGAGGTGGGCGTCTTCCGGACCGGTCCCTGGCTCCTCGGCCTGAGCGCCCGCGAGTTCTTCGACCGCGTGATCCGTGAGCAATTTGGAGCGAAGGGTCTGGTCGAGGGCCCGAACTTTGCCTTCGGGCACGATCGGGCTGGAGACGTCGCGATCCTCCGCGACTGGTGCGCCGAGGAGGGGATCGACTTCGAGGTCGTCGAGGGGACGCAGATCGATGGCGAACTGGTCTCATCAAGCCGAATCCGACGCCTCCTCACCGCGGGTGAAGTCGTCGCAGCGACCTCGCTTCTGAGCCGACCGCACCGGATACGGGGCGTCGTCGCCCGGGGCGCCGGCCGGGGCGCCGGGCTTGGATTCCCGACAGCCAATCTCAACGCGATCGACACCCTGATCCCGGCCGATGGCGTTTATGCCGCGATTGCCTTCGTCGACGGCAAGGGTCCTGGGAATCCGGCCGCCTGTCACATCGGCCCGAACGCGACCTTTGGCGAGGTCGCCCGGACGGTCGAGGCCCATCTCCTCGATTTTTCGGGCGACCTCTACGGCCGCGGGATCGAGCTGGATTTTCTGGCAAGGCTCCGCGGAACCCGGAAGTTCGACGGCCCCGACGACCTGCTCCGCCAAATCCGGGCCGACATTGAGGAGACGCGGCGAATCGGTTCGGCCTGAGAGGGTCAATCAGGGTTCGCTTCGGTGCTCGTAATACCTGCCGAGAGCGAGAATCCGCCGGACCTGCCGCGCGACGACATGGCCGGTCAGGATGAGACCTGCAACGAAAATATTCGGGTGGATCAGGTTAGGACTGGGACGCCAGAGCGGCCGCCCGCCGTTCCAGGACAGGGCGGCGTCGATGTAGAGCCCTGCGAAGGCGAGGACGGCGAGGATCGTCGTGATCCAGACCAGGTGGACGCGCCACCAAAGACCCGAGGCAGCGATCAGGAGCGGGTATCCGACCAGCAACGTCGCTTCAACGTCCACGATCCGACCGCCGGTCGCTGGGGCAACCGCCGAGTTCTCTAACAGCTTGATCACGATCGTCATGCAGGCGAGGTCGGCCGACGACCAGAGCACGCGGACGCGACCGGAACGAACGCCCGAACGCAGGAGCATCTGGAAGGCAGTCGCGAGTATCGCCCAGAGTGCGAGAACGCCCTGGATGGTCCAGTGAAGTCGGCTATCGGGATCGGCCGACACCGCAAAATTGGCCTGGGTGATGATCGCCATCAGCCCGAGGCCCCCTAGACGAGAGACCAGCTCAGGCTCTCGGCGGTTCCAGCGTCGAAGCCGGGCGCCAGGGCCAGCGGCCTCGATCCCTTCGCCTTTCAGATAGCTATCGAGATCGCGGGCGAGGGCATTGGCGTCTGGGTATCGGTCCCTGGGTGCCTTTTCCAGGCACTTCAGGCAGATGCTTTCCAGCTCGCGGGGGATTTCCGGGCGGATTTCTCTCGGTGGCGCGGGGTCGCGCTCCAGAACCTGGACGACGGTCTCCATGATCGTCGGAGCACGGAACGGCGCGCGGCCAGCGAGCAGTTCGTAAAGTATCGCCCCCAGGCCGTAGACGTCGGTGGTTGGACCGAGACCAGCCCGCGAGCCAGTGGCCTGCTCGGGTGCCATGTAGCTGGGCGTTCCGAGGATCGTCCCGCTGATCGAGAGCGAGCTGTCCACGCCGGCGCGTCGAGCAAGGCCAAAGTCAGTGAGATAGGGGCGTCCCTGGTCGTCGAGTAGCACGTTCGAGGGCTTGAGATCACAGTGGAGAAAGCCCTTCTCGTGCGCGTACTCGACGGCCCGCGCGAGTGTTGCGACCAGCCGGGCGGCTGACCTCGGATCGTCGCGAAACCGGGCGATCTGGCGCGAGAGGCTTGGACCGTCGATCAGCTTCATGCTGAAGAAGGGTCGATCCTCGTGCTCGCCGACCTCGTAGATCGGAACGATGTTGGGATGATCGAGGTTCGCCGCCAGTTCGGCCTCGCGAAGAAACCGCCTGCGCTCGACGGTCGTGGCCATCTGGCCCGAGAGAATCATCTTGAGGGCCACCACGCGATTGAGCGAGATCTGGCGGACCTTGTAGACAACCCCCATCCCACCCCGGGCAATTTCGTCGATCAGCTTGTAATCGCCGATGACGGCTTGAAGATCGACCTCGGTACGATCACCGAGCTTGCGGCGCCGGGGGGTAAGCCGATCGGCTGCACCCGCCCCAGACGGCCGGAAGACGGTCGTCCCGCGATCGTGAAAGGTCCGGTCGACAACCTGGGCGAAGGCAGGGAAACGCGCGGCGTACTCCTCGGGCGTCGGTGATTCGCCCGCCTCGCACCTTAACTCCAGTTCGAGGGGCAACAACTCGCCGAGAAGCTCGGCGTCGGCCTCGGGGCCCAGCGTCCCCAGGCGATCCTCGAGCGCAGGCCGATTGCCGGCGCGCCAGGCCGCCTCGAAATCCTCGCAGATCCGGTGGAGTGCACGGGCCCATGCCAGCGGGTCGACACCGGGCGGGGCGAGATCGTCGGCCATCACGATTCCTCGACGAACGACATCCAGGTCTTGCGGATCAGGTCGAGCCGCCGGGCAATGGTTCGCCTGGCACAACCGAGTTGATCGGCGATCTCGTCGTTGGTGTAGCCTTCCATCCGGCTCAGCGCAACCTGTCGGAGCGAGTCGTCGTCGAGAGCGTCAAGGAGTCGCTGGCATTCCTCGGCCATCATCGCGGCGAACTCGGGGGTGGGGCCCTCACCCGCGATCCGCTCAAGTCCCGCCATCGAGCCCTCGCCACCCTCGCCGAAGAGCATCGCCTCGTCAACGACCCGGCCGCCGCCGCGCTTCTGCCGTCCCTCGCGCTGGGCCTGGGCCATCGCCTTGCGTGCGGTGATCACGACAAGCAGCTTCCAGAGGTCATCCCGATCGGCGAGCTGAGGGAATCGTCCGCGTGCGATCCCTCCGCAAAAGCTATTGAAGGCGCTGAGTGCGGCGTCTTCTTCGTCCTCGCAGGCCGAGGTTCGACGGGTCTTTCTCAGTTTTCCTCGCGCCACGCCGACCAGCCGGGAGAAATAGCGTTCCCAGAGCGGCTGGGCCGCTGCAAGGTCGCCTTCCTTGAGGTTCCCCAGCCAGCAGGTAACCGAACCACCGCCGTCCACTCCGTCCATCGGCAACCCCACTTTCGCAAGGTCCGCAGGACACCCGCCTCGTCCGGGGGCGGGCCGATCGTCGCGTATTGTAACCGCCTGGCTCCAATGCCCCAACGGGGGAAATCGGAGCGGTCTCCTGCCCGATCGAGCAGTTCTCGAGGAAGTTCGTCCCCAATTCGCGCGGAATTGTCGGTCATCTCCGATTCATAATAAGGGAAGTTCGAGGATGGGTGTCGAGGAGTTGTCGGAGGCCAGGCCATGAGCGAGCATCG
>DAHZZC010000367.1 GCA_027435495.1 Planctomycetales bacterium | reverse complement strand
GGAAGTACCAGACCAAGGAGGAGATGCTCGCCGACCCGGACGTCGAGATGATCGTCATCGCGCTTCCGCTCTGGCTTCACGCCCCGGTCGCGATCGAGGCGATGAAGAAGGGGAAGCACGTCTTCACCGAGAAGCTGATGGCGCACTCGATCTCCGAGTGCAAGCAGATGTGTCGGGTCGCTCACGAGACGAACCGGCTGCTGGCCGTCGGCCACCAGCGGCATTATTCGGTCCTCTACGATAACGCCAATTACCTGGTCCAGAACGACGTGCTGGGCGACATCCGCCACATCCGGGCTCTCTGGCACCGCAACAACGCGACGCCGACGGTTGCCAAGGACAAGGACGGCAACCCGATCATCGATCCGAAGACCGGCCTCCCCGAGATCGCCCGCGACGAGAAGGGGAACATCGTCTACCGCGATAGCTGGAAGCGGGTCCATCCGGAGCTGGACCGGAACATCGATTACAAGAAGTACGGCTACGACAGCATCGATCAGCTCATCAACTGGCGGCTCTACAACAAGACCGGCGCCGGCCTGATGGCCGAGCTGGGGAGCCACCAGCTCGACGCCTGCTCGATCTTCCTCGGCAAGAAGCACCCGATCGCCGTCACGGGCGTGGGTGGGACGTACTTCTACACCGACGGCCGAGAGGTCGACGACCATGTCTTCACGATTTTCGAGTTCCCGGGCAAGACCGAGAAGGACCGGGTGATCGTGACGTACTCCTCGATTAACACCAACTCGTTCGACGGCTACGGCGAGATGGTGATGGGGTCGAAGGGGACGATGGTCGTCAGCCAGGAGAAAGAGATTTTGCTCTACAAGGAGGCGGGGAACCCGCTTTACTCGCGGACGACCGCTGTGACGGTGGAGAAGTCGGGCAAGAAGCCGGTGCTGGAGACGAGCCCGAGCACCGCGGGACCGTCCGCCGCGACCGCGCTGGGGAGCCTGGCGACGGCCGACCCCTCGCGAGGGTATCGCGAGGAGCTCGAGCACTTCGCGTATTGCGTTCGCCACGGGAACAAGCAGGACTACCACAGCGACGAGGAGCATCGCCCCCGCTGCCGCGGCGAGGTCGCGATGGCCGACGCCATCATCGCGCTATCGAGCAACATCGCGATGCGGCAGAACCGCCGGATCGAGTTCGATCCAAAGTGGTTCGACTACAAGTCGGATGATGTTCCCGATGGTCCGGCCGCGCTGGCGAAGCAGGGTTGATTCTCCGATCGAGGATTCCAGCCGGCCGCGGGTGCCCGCGGCCGGCTCTCCCGCCATCGAAGGAGCATCGATCCCATTCCCTCCCCGAGCGAGCTTTGATCCTCTCTGGCGAATCCCGTTTTCGAACGGAGTTTTCTACCCGGTAAGCAACTGGTCGTGGATTCATGGCATCCGATTACCGGACTCCCCTGCCCTCTAGCCACTCGCGACCGCGCCGCTTGATGTCCCCTCGATATTGAAGGCGAGGGCCGGCTTATTGCGGTCCCGGCGATCGATGGTCGGCGCGAAATCCCGACGGAATTGGTCCAGGTCTCGCTGGTAAGCGAGGCCGACATCATCGGGTCATTTGCCCGGCCCGATCCACGGGAGCCTGGGCGTATGGCTCAATCCTCGTCCCGTTCTTCAGCCGGAGGGCTGGCATCGTCCCGGGATCGGGCGGGGACCTCAGGTGGGGCGTTCGATTCGATCCGGATGCGTCGGATTCGCGTCGGGTCGGCGCGGAGGACGACCAGGCGGTGGCCATCGATCTCGACCGAATCGCCCGGGCGGGCCAGACGTCCCAGCAAGTCGAGCACCAGTCCGCCCGCGGTCTCGGCGTCGGTCTCGGGGAGCTCCATCCCGCACGTTTCCGTGATGACGTCCAGCGGGCAGGAGGCATCGACCTCGTAGGCATCGACGCCGACCGGCGTGATTTGCGGGGTCTCGCGGTCGAACTCGTCCTGGATCGGACCGACCAGCTCCTCCAGGACGTTCTCCAGTGTCGCCATCCCGACGACGCTCCCGTACTCGTCAAGCAGCAGCGCCATGTGGACCTTGTTGCGCTGGAATTCCATCAGCAACTGGTCGAGCCGGAGCATCACCGGCAGAAAGGGCACCTTCCTCGCCAGGTGTCGCAAATCCACCCGCCCGTGCTGGTACGAGCCGGACCGGAAGATGTCCTTGACGTGGATCATCCCGATGACCGAGGTCAGGTCGTCCTCGCAGAGTGGAAATCGGGTGTGGCCGGCTTGCCGGGCGATCCGGAGGTTTTCCTCCATTGGCCGCGAGAGGCTCAAATAGACGATGTCGGGCCGGGGGACCATCACGCGCCTGGCCGTCTTCTCTTCGAGGTTGAGGACGTTTTCGATCATCATTCGTTCGTTGCGAGAGAGATGGCCGCCGGCCACACTCTCGGCGACGATCAGCCGGAGTTCTTCTTCGGAGTGTGCCACTTCCGAGGTGCTGTCGCCGCCCAGTCTCAGCGCCCAGAGTGTGAGGTTGCTGGCGCGGTTCAGCAGCCAGATCACGGGCGAGAAGATGTAGGAGAGGATGACCAGCGGCGGCGCGGTGATGAGAGCGAGGAGCCTTGGCTCTCGGATGGCGAGCGTCTTCGGGGCCTGCTCGCCGAGCGCCATGTGGAGGAAGGTCACCAGCGAGAGCGAGACCAGCGGGACCAGCCCCGTCGATACACCCGAAATTCCGATCTGGGGCGAGGGAATGTGCAGGGCCTCAAACCCCGATTTGACCGTTGGTTCGACCCAGTCGTGCATGGCACCACCCAGGGCCAGGCTGGCCATGGTGATGCCGATCTGCGAGGCCGAGAGGTAGAAGTCGAGCCGGTCGAGGGCCTGGCTGGTGAGCTTCGCCGCCCAGCTTCCCTGCTCGGCAAGCTGGTCGATCTGCGTGGCCCGGACCTTGACCAGCGCAAATTCGACGGTGACGAAGTATCCGTTAATCAGGATGAGCCCGGCGATCAGCAGGACTTCCAGGTATCCCATGACGTGCGGATGGGCGGGCGCCGTCGGGACCGCGGTCGCGCCGGCGATCAGCAGGACCTCAATGTATCCCATGGCGGATCGGATCCGGTCCTCGGCGGACGCCCCGGGACATCGACGAAGGGCGGACGTCCCGGTCCCTCCTCGGCGCTTCGCCCTGGCGTTGGCGGTCGAGGAGTCGCCCGCAAGGCCGCTGATTCTAACCGAAATCCCGGCGTTTCGATACTCCCGAATCCCCTTCCCTTGACGGGCTCCTTTTCTGGCTTTACGTTGTAAAGTTGGGTGAAAACCGGGACCGACTGCGGGGTGATTGAGGATTGCGGAGGATCATCCGCGATGGAATTGCGTGAGGCGCTGACACAGATTACCGAGATCCGGAGCCAACTGGCGCGGACGGAGGTGTTTCGGGGCTACCGAGCGATGCCGATGGCGTTTTCGGCCGCGGTTGCGGTGGTCGCGGGGGTGGTGCAGGCGACGGCGATTCCGGACCCGATGGCGGCGGTTGGGAGTTATGCGGCGCTCTGGTCGGCGGCGGCGGCGGTGAGCCTGGTCGCGGCTGGAGTGGAGATGGCCGTCCGGTCGCGGGGTTCGGATCCGACGATTTCCCGGGAGCTGACCCGGCTGGCGCTTGGCCAGTTCTTTCCGAGCCTGGCGGCCGGAGCGTTGTTGACGGTGGTGATGGTCCGGTCGGCGCCTGAGGGGTCATGGATGCTGCCGGGGCTCTGGCAGATTGTGTACAGCCTCGGGATTTTTGCGTCGTGCCGGCTCCTGCCGAGGCCGACGTTCTGGGTCGCGGGTTTTTACCTGGTTTCGGGACTGTCCGTGCTTTCGGTCGGGCGAGGGTCGTGGGCGCTCTCGCCCTGGACGATGGCGATTCCCTTCAGCGTCGGCCAGTTCCTGGCGGCGGCTGTGCTGTATGCCACCCTGGAGCGCGACCATGCCGCCGATTGATGACCGGACGGCCGGGACCGCGCCTGGCCGGTTCGCCTACGACGGGCTGGAGCGTGTCTTCCACGAGAAGGCCCGGCTCGGGATCATGACCTCGCTGGTCTCCCGCCCGCGTGGGATCGCCTTCGCCGAACTGAAGGAGCTGTGCCACCTTACCGATGGCAACCTCAGCCGGCATTTACAGGTCCTGCACGACTCCGGGTTCGTCGAGATCGAAAAGGGCCTCCACCGTAACCGGCCGCTGACCGTTTGCCGGATCACCGATGACGGCCGGAAACGGTTTCTGGATTATATCAACGTGCTCGAATCCGTGGTTCGCGACGCGTTGAAGGCCGCGCGGGTCGAGCCGACCAGCCCGGCGATCGCCGAGGGGTGGTCGCCCGCCTGATCGACGAGCCCGGTGGTGCTCTCGGGTTTCCGCAAACGGGTGGCGACGGGGTTGTCCGCGATAGGAAGGTTCAATTGATTTGCGATGGATCTGTCGATCGCAATGGACCGAGCGCGCGCCGGTGTCGCTCCCGACTCCGACAAAGTCCAGGGTGTTGCGCTGATCGCCGGCTGGAGCCGGCTCCTACATAAGATTTCGACCTGTCCGCAACGGCGTTGACTGCCGGCTGGAGCCGGCTTCGATCCGAAAATCGATCCGAGACCATCACCGGGCGTGTCCTGGAATTCTGCTGACGCGGCCGATCATTTCGATCGGTGCTCGATCGGTCCCGCGCCCGGGAGCGGACGGGCGGCCGGGTCGGTTGGGGGCCGGTCGAGGGAGAGGAACGCAAACAAATCCGCGATCTCGCGTGGAGTGAGCTGCTTCTCGATCCCCTCGGGCATCAGCGAGACCTGCCCTGTCTTCATTTGCTCGATCCGGTCGCGTGGGATCGTCTCGCGACGGCCGCCCTGGGTGCGCAGGACGACCCGGTCGGCGCCTGACTCGGCGAGCAGGCCGGTCAGGATTTGGCCGTCGTCGGTGGCGATCGTGGTGGCCTG
>DAHZZC010000366.1 GCA_027435495.1 Planctomycetales bacterium | reverse complement strand
AGAAGCGAGGACGGATCGGCCAGGTTCTCCCAGACCGGCCGCATCGGCCAACTCCGATTCGCGATCCCGAGGTAGACAAATCCCAGCGGGAAAATCGGCACCGCGGCGAGTCCCAGCGGGAGTAGCCGGGCGAAGAGGCCGCGGAGGATCGACCCGACCGGCATCGGCGTCGCGATCGCCAGGAATCCGAGCGACATCAGCGTGAGTCCCAGGCTCACGAGATGACAGAAGTAGCCGAGGACGAGCAGGAGTCCCAGGCCAACGACATCCGAGACCCTCATCCGATCGCGGCGCGGCCACCAGTAGCCGAGCGTGATCGGGAACAGGCAGGATCCGAGCGCGAAACTGGTGAAGCCCAGAAGCCAGGTCAGATTCATCGCCAGCAGCGCCGAGAGTGCCGCCGCGGGTACGCCATCCCATCGCGAGGCGTCGCGCGCACCGGCGATCCGATTCCGGAGCCAGAGGACCGAGGCGGCGAAGCCGGCGAGCGTCAGGCTAGTGAGCATCCGATCCGCGATCGGAGCCGGGACAATCCGGACCAGTCCAGCCAGAAGCAGGTGCCCGATCCAGTTCGGGATCGGCTGCCATCGGATCGCGAAGCTCTCCGTCAGCGGCGAGGCCGGGTCGAACGACCGGGCGAGGATCTCCGCGTTGTAAACATGCGCCGGGGCGTCCTGCGGGACAAACCATCCGACCGACCAGATCGCGGCCATCGCGGGCGCAAGGGCGATCGTCAGCAGGGCCGGGCCGCTGGTGAAGGCGCGTGTCGTCACGGATCTCCACGAGGCGACCGTCATCAAGGTGAACCTCCGTGTTCCCCCAGCCCGAGCCGTGGCGGCGACTGTATCGGATGCAAGCCTCAGCGCCAAGGTGAGTCAGGGACCGGCCGGGTCGGCCGTCACGGCCCGTCGGAGCCGCTCGATTTCCTTCTCCCGGCGCATTCGACGGGCGGTGGCCTCCTGCCAGTCGATCGATTCACCCTCCAGCCAGGCGATCGCCCGATCGCGCCACTCGGCCGGTATCGGCACCTTCAGCTCGGCGTATCGGACAATCACCCCGACCATCGCCAGCCGCGATTCGTCGTCCCAGTCGTCCGGCGCGACCCCGGGGCCAATCGCTTCGCGAAGTGCCTCGATCGAGGCGGCGAGCGTCCGACGATCGGCGAGCGTTTGCTGCACCTGCTCAAACGGCATCGGGTTCCGGTCGTCCATCAGCTCGTCGTAGCGATCGCCGTGGACGCGGTCAAACCCCACGTCGAGCGCATCGCTCGTCTCGTCGTTCTCGTAGCTCTTGACGCCCCAGTGGCCCATATTCCTCGCGCCGTCCTTCGATCTTCCTGGAAGAGCCGGCTCCCGACGGCGATCGAGTCGATCCCCGGCTCGGCGTGGAGGCCGGTCAGGAACGGGAGTCTCCCCCACCAGGGCGGCCCCTCGCTCACGGCCAGGACCTGCGATTCACGAAAGGGAAGCGACCCGGGCCACGAGCACGGGTCGCTGGGGTTCCGGTCGGGTCGTTGGGATGGGGCGTCGTTCGACACCCCCGGTTCAGTCCGCGCCGGGCGGGATCGCCCGGCGCATTCACGACACTTGCCTCGACGCCCCTCGATGCCTCAATGGCCGAGGAGCTTCGGGATATCGGCCATCACCGCCTCGATGTCCTTCTCGGTCAACTCGCCCTTGAAGGCGTGGTTGGCCTTGATCGAGTGCCGGTTCCACATCAGGACCGTGATGTCGGCATCCCGCGAGAGCTCGTAGTCGGGCGGACCGCCGGGCTCTCCAAACATGGTGAGCGGGACTTTCTTGATCGCATTCTTGCTCGCCAGCTCGACGAGGGCCTTTCGGGTCGCGTCCGGCTTGCCGCCGCAAACGACCACGAACGACTTGAGCCGCGAGTTCTCCTCAATCTTCTTCTCGATCTGCTTGACCAAACTGGTCAAGGGCTCGGAAGTCTGGCGTGCGAAGACGCAGACGACCGGGCTCGCGCCGTACCTTCAGCGATAACAAAGTGTCTGGCCCTTGTTCGGGCCGGTCACGTCGTCGATGTCGAACGG
>DAHZZC010000365.1 GCA_027435495.1 Planctomycetales bacterium | reverse complement strand
ACGACCTCGTGACCAAGCGGAACGAGTACGCCCGGGCTGGCATCCGCGAGTACTGGATCATCGACCCCGAGGAGGAAACGATCACCGTCTTCGTCCTCGGGCCGAGGGGACGGACGTACGACGAGCCCCTCGCCTTCCGCCGGGGCGATCGGGCCGCGTCGATGCTTCTGCCGGGCTTTGGAGTGGAGGTCAGCGAGACGCTTGACCAGAAGCCGCTCTGAGGGTGTGGGGGATCAGCCGTTCTTCCAGGAGGCCAGGCGGGCGTCGAGGGCTCTCGAATCCGGGTCGAGCTCGATCACGACGACCGATCCCTCGGGTGTCGCGCCGACGTTGAGGACCCGCCGCCCGTCCCTCAGCGTCCGTTCCTGGGCGTGGTGCAGGTGGCCGCAGAGGTGGAGTCGGGGCGCGATCGTTCGGTTCGCGTCGAGGAAGCAGCGCTGGCCGCCGTGACGGCCCGAGGGAGTCAGGTCGGCCAGGCCGACCGGGCAGGCATGGGTCAGGAGGATGTCCACTCGCCTCGACTTCTGAGCCCGGGCGGCAGCCTCGGCGACGTCGGTGTCGGTCACGTAATAGGGCTTTCTGTGCGACCTGGCCCAGATCCCGCCGATCGAGGCAAGGCCCAGACCCATCGCCAGGGCCGGCTCGCCCTGGCCGAGAAGGACCGGCGATCCGTCGCGATTGCGGGCTTCGCGCAGGAGGCCAAGGGGATCGTGATTGCCGAAGGTCGAGTAGGTCGGAACCTGTTCGATCAGCCCCCGGAACGCCGCCTCGTCGACCTCGCCGGGATCGCCCCAATCGCCGCAGCAGAGGAGCAGGGCGGGTCGGAAGCCATCGACGGCAGCCCGCGCCGAGGCGAGGTCGCCGTGGAGGTCGCTCACGACCAGGACGCGGACGACCATCCTCGGGTCCCTCAATCGCCGGGGAGCGGCTGCTGGTCGTAGAGCTTCCGGTAGCTCTCGTAGCGGCCGGTATGGATCTGGCCCCAGTAGACGGCCTCCTTGACGGCGCAGCCGTGCTCATGGCTATGCGAGCAGTCCGGGAACCGGCAGTGCGGGATGAAGCCGCGGAACTCGATGAAGTAGGCCTCCAGTTCGCCGGGGATCACACCCCAGAGCTCGAACTGGCGGAGTCCGGGCGTGTCGACCACGAACCCTCCGCAGGCCAGCTCGATCAGCTCGGCCGTGGTGGTGGTGTGCTTCCCCTTGAAGGTCCAGTCGGAGACCTCGCGGACCTTGAGGTTCAGCCCCGGCTGGATGACGTTCAGGAGGGAGCTCTTGCCGACGCCGCTCTGGCCTGAGAAGGCCGTCACCCCGCTCGAGACCAGTTCGCGGAGGCGGTCAATCCCTCGACCGTCGGCGGCCGAGGTCACCACGGTCTCGTATCCAAGCTGAGCATACAGGCCGACGACCCATTGATAGTCGGCCATGTCCACGAGGTCGGCCTTGTTGAAGACGACGACCGGCCGAACCCCGCCGATCTCGGCCGAGACCAGGTAGCGGTCGACGAGCCCGAGCTTCAGCCCCGGCTCGGCCAGCGCCGAGACGATGAGCAACTGGTCGACGTTCGCGGCGAGGACCTGCTGGCGGTTGCGGTAGCCTCGGGTGATCACGCCCTTGCGTGACTCGACCCGCTCGACCACTCCCTCAGCACCGGCGGGTCCGCCGGGTCGGAACCAGACGCGATCACCGACGGTGACCACGTTCCGTCCCTCAATCGCCAGGCTCTTGAGCAGGCGACGGACGTGGCAGGTATAGTTCTGGCCGTCGTCGGCGCGGACCAGGAGAGTCAGGCCGTTGATCCGGATGACCCGCCCCTGAAGGCAGGCCGAAGCGTCGACGGCGCGGGTTGCCGCCGCATCGTGCGGTGAATTGGGGTCACGAGCGGCAGCGTCGACGTCCTCGATGATCGTCCGGTGCCGCGAGAGTTCACCCCTGGGCCGTACCCGGTCGCTCGACGGAGCGGAAGCGACCGGCCCCGTCTCATCACGCCGGAACTCACGGGTCAGGTCGTTGGAGCGTGTTCGATTCTGCTTCTGCCAGTTCTTACGCAGTTCGACGCGCACTTTCCGCTTCTTGCTCACGAGGGGCGAGGCTCCGCGGGCCGACCAGACGATCGAGGCAATTGGTCCGGACGGGCCGCGCCGCGTCGCGACGGGCCCGCCCGATCCCCATTGGTCCAGTCTACCCGCACGGGCGCGAGGCGCTCAACTCATCGCGAATGGAGCGGACGCCGGCCACCCGAACGATCGCCCGAGGCGGCGGGTTCCGCGAGCACCTGCATGGCGCGCTTGGGGTTGGAGGTGTGGAAGATCCCCAGGCTCTTGCCAGGCGTCGTCCCGGTGGAGACATAGGCATACTCGACGTTGATATGCTCCTCGGCCAGGTGCTCCAGCAGCTTCGCCAGGGCGCCGGTCCGGTTCTCCATCGGGACCTCGAGGACCTCGGTGATCCGATACTCGGTTCCGATCGAGGTGAGGACCGCCTTGGTCGAGTCGAGGTCGGAGGTGACGAACCGGAGGACGCTCGGTCCGTCCGTCTCCATCACTGAGAGGGCCCGGATATCGATCTTCTCCTGGGCCAGCGCCGAGCAGATCTTGGCGAGCCGGCCGGGCTTGTTCTCCAGGTACGCGGTTACTTCGTGAACGAACTCCATGGGTACCTCCTGGGGGCCTCGAAACGAAGAGGATCGGAGCGCCTCGCAGGCGCGGCTGGACTCGTCGTAAGCCCGACCGCATTGCGAGGCGTCGCCGACGGGATCATTGGCGCGGATCGGCAGCATCTTCGCTCCGTCCGCTGGTATCCGTGTGATCGGTGGGCTCCCTCCGCTCGCGAGGTGCCCACCGATCGAGGGGAAGGAATCAGAGTCCACCACGACCGCCGCGACCGCCGCGACCGCCAGGTCCACCGGGACCACCAGGTCCGCCAGGACCACCAGGTCCACCAGGACCAGCGGGCATCCCTGGGCGACCGGGCATTCCGGGCATCATCCCGGAGCCCTGCGGACCGCCGGGGGCGCCGCCGGCCGAGGCGTCCTGGGCCGCCTCCCTGGCCTTCCGCGCGTTCTCCCTCGCCTGCACGATCCCCGGGAGCATCCCGCCCACGAACCCGGCGCCGAAGAGGAGATCGTACTGCGAGAGGAACGCCTGTCGGGTCGCCACCCGGACCTCCTGGTCGTCGACCGAGACGGTCATTGTGCTGAGGAAGTAGCGAGAGCGGAGGGCATCGGCCTTGGGGAGCTTGTCGGCGTCGACCTTGAGTTCGACGTTGAGTTCGGCCGGGATACCGCCCGCATCGGTCCCCGCGCCTGGATTCGCGCCTGGGCCGGGCTGGCCCGGCATCGGCATCGAGCCCGAGCCCGAGCTCCCTCTGCGCCCGCCGGGCATCATCGCCCCGCCCGGCTGGGGCCCGCCGGCGCCCTGCGGCTGCTGGCCGGCCTTGGCCTCCGCCTCGGCGGCGAGCCGGGCCCGCCCGATGAGGATCGCCGAGTTGATGATCGACTGGAGCGTCCCCGGCAGGTTGGCGAGCAGCTCGGGCATGACCTCCCGCGGGTCGTTCACCCCCATCAGAACCACCTTCGAGGGGATGCGGTCGCTGGCCTTGCGGACGTCCTCCGAGGGCTGCCAGTCCTTTTGCCTGGCGACCTTGAGCGCCTCGTCGGCGGCATCGGCTGAGACCGAGATCACCAGGTACTTTCCGTCGAGCTTGATGACCGGGTGGAAGCTGGTCGGGCCGAGTTTTAACGGTGAGTCGCTGGGCGTCCTCCAGATGTATCCCAGCTTGTCGTTCATTGTCGCGGAACCGATCGCCACGGAGGCATTGGCGTTCACCAGCGGCTGGAAGTGGGGGGCGAGGTTCGCACTCGACCGCCGCTTCCCGTTCGACTTCTGGCCGGCGCCGCGGGCCCGCGACCCACCCGGGGCGCCCGGCTGGGCGTCGGCCGGCTGGTCCGACTCTTCCTGCTTGTCCATGGCGAGCGCCGTCTCCTTACGGAGCTGGTAATTGACGGCGGTCATCGTCGCTTCGAGGGCCCTCGAGAAGGCCCGGGGTTCGGAGACCTCGGCGAGGAGCGTGAGCTTGTTGTGCGAGAACAGCGACGTGGACATCCCCGCCGTTGGGCTAAGTCCCTTGAGCCAGTTCGACTGGAACGGCCCCGACCCGGCCGCCGCCGACTTGTCCTGAGCCAGGAAGAGGATCATCCGCGGGCCGATCTTGTCGAGGAAGTCCTTGTGGAAGTCGATCTTGGAGGTCGACTGCACCCGGTCGGCAACCTCGTCCACTCGATCCTTGATCTTCCCCTCGGGCGCCAGTTGCTCGATCGCGTCGAGCAGGACCCTGGGGGCGATTGCGACCTGGACGAACGAATCGACCCCCTGGGGCAGCGGCATGAGGGCCTTGGGCTCGAAGGCGGGCTGATCGAACAGGGCCAGGAACGGCTTGCGTGGCTTCGGCGATGTGAGGCGGATCTCCTGCATCATCGCGTCGCCCTCGAAGCCCATGCGGAGGGCGAGCCGGCGAATGCCAGCCTTGTCGTTGAGGGTATGGAGAAACTTCATCAGCTCGGACTCGGTCGCGGACTTCGGCGCGTGCTCCGCGTCCAAGAATAAGATCCCGTCGGGCTCGAATCGGCCGTCCTTCTTCGAAAGCTCCTGGACGACCGGAAGATCGAGGGCGCTGGGGTTCTTGCCATCGAGCGTGGCCACCGTCCTGTCAATGGCCCAGGGATAGGGCCCACAAACGACCAGGTCCTCGCCCTCGGCCCACCAGGCACGGCCGCCCTGCTTTGGGTTGGCTCCCCCAGGCTGGATGGGCGGGACAACGACGAAGGTCCGGCCGAGCCGTTTTTCCAGCGACGGCGCGCCGCTTCCGGACATGGTGTCGCCCATGAATCGGCTCCAGACTCCACGCGATGTCTTCGCGGCGGCGCCCCGGAAGACGATGGTGACGGCCACGGACTCTCCGGCTTTGTCTTTTTCGATCGGCCGGAGATGAATGCCGAGGGCCATCCCATGATGCGTTCCGTGCTTGAGCAGCTCGACATAGTCCTTGCCGCTGAGCCGGTGGCCCGAGCCCAGGCTAAGAAGCTTGTCGAAAAGCTGGGCGCCGACCTCTTCGATCATTTCGCCGAGGGGGGTTTCGGTGAGCATCTGATAGGCGGCGGTTTGCTTCCAGGCGTCGGCGTGGGCATCGAGACCCTGGAACTGGAAGTAGAGGATCAGGTCGTCCTTGGGGAAGTAGCGGGCCAGGGGGCGGGCCTTGGCCTCCTGAGCGTGGAGGGTGGCCGGGGTCGCGATCGCGGCGAGGACCATCGCCGTGAGCAGAAGAAGGGACCGGCGGCGAGTGGGTGGGTGTGAAGGGACGACGTCCCGCCGGGGGCGTTGGGCATCGATAGGGGCGTGTGGCACGGGTGCGGTCCTCATGCTGGATCGTGGGTCGTCGAGAGGGGAACCGGCGCCGGGTTGGAAAGGTGGACAAATCGAACTTTCCGAACCACAGCGGGTCGGGGGCCGTCCGATCCGGCGGGCCTTCGCCTCCGACTCAACCGCCATCGTAAGGGGCGCAGGGCGTCGCGCCAACAACCTGCCCGGCCGCTGCGGGTCGCGATGGGTGGGATGGTTCTCGCGACATGGCCCGCTCGGTGCTAGACTGAGTCCCCGATCATCGCGGCGAGGCTTCGCGCCCCGCGAGCCCGCACGATGCCCTGTGCCCGAGGACAGCGACCCATGCGCCCCGACCCTTCCCTCGAGCCCGAACGGACCCCCGCCCCGACCGGTGCCCATCGCCCGACCCTTGAGCTGCCCATCATCGATCCCGACGACGAACTCGACGAGGACGACGCGACCCTTGACAACGAACTGGCCGAGTCGATTGAGGACGAGCCTCGGACCGTTTTGATCACCGGGGCCCGCGGGAACATCGGCCGGAAGCTCCGTGACTCCTGGACCGACGTCTATGACCTCGTCCTGCTCGACCGGACGGAAGACGACGGTGACGACGAGGTCATCGGGGCCGACCTCACGGCGATCGACGACGAGTGGATCACCTACTTCCACGGAGTCGACACGGTCGTCCACCTGGCGGCCGATTCCGACTCGGAGGCCTCCTGGGACGACCTGATCGGCCCGAACCTTGATGCGATGGCCAACGTCTTCCACGCGGCGGCCCTGGCCGGGGTCGAGCGGATCATCTTCGCCAGCTCGTGCCACGTGATGGGTGGATATCGCCACTGCGGCGAGGGACCGATCACGGTGGACCTCGATCCGATTCCCGACGGGCCTTATGGAGCCGCCAAACTCTTCGGCGAGCGGCTTGGCCGAAGTCTCGCGATGGCCTTTGACCTCACCTTCATCGCGGTTCGGATCGGTTGTGTCCTGCCCGGGGTGAACCGGCCCGACGATCTGTCGGACGACTGGACCCGGGGACTCTGGCTCTCGAACACCGACCTCGTTCGCCTCTTTGACGCGGCCGTGGAGGCGGCGATTGAGGATCGATCGTTCGTCGTGGTCCACGGGGTCTCGCGGAACCACGGGATGCGGTGGGACCTGTCGGGGGCGGCCGAGCTCCTCGGCTATCTACCGATCGATGATGCCTTTAGCCCCCACCCCGTCGGCTATCCGCGCGAATCCGTATAACCATTATTATTCGACATCGGCGGGAGCGTGGCCTAGGCTTCCATCAGAGGGGATCGATCGGGCACCGCCGCCAGAGCCGTCGCAACAACGCGGTTGGGCGCCGTCGCCACGCGATCGATGGGTGTTCCCGACAAGGGGCGGGATCCCGACGTGACGGAGGTGGCCGATCATGCGAATGCGATGCTGGGCTGCGGCCCTGGTGATCACTCTGATGCTCATAGATGCCTGGACGGCCGGCGCGTCCGCGGCGATCGCGACAAGACCTGTCGTGCACGATGCCGACAAAGGTGGCGGTGGCGGAAGTCAAAGCGCAGCGGTCGAATCCGGTCCGCGGCTCTCGGAGAGCCTCCGGTCGAACAGGTCGCGGTAGAACCGAATCTCCAGCCGGTTTGTGCGGAGCGCCTCCAGGGCCTCGAGCGCCAGGTTGACGCTGGCAAACAGCAAGAGCCCGACGCCGGCCACCGCGAGCCCGATCGGGAGCGCGATCAGGCGGTTGCCTGCCATCACGTCGAAGGCGAGCGCCAGGCTGGTCCCCACGAATGTGGTGAAGGCGATGTAGAGGGTCGTCAACGCGTATCGGATCCGGTCGTTCCGCCACTCGAGCCGGTGAAGCTGGTCGCGGAGGTGTTCGAGACGTTCGGTCACATAGTCGAAATCGGTCACGCCCCGGCCGATCCGGTCCACAAGGTCGTTGAGGACGCGGATGCGGTCGACCACGCGCGACATCCGGTTCGACGTGGAGATGATCAACGAGGCGTTGGCGGTCAAGAAGATCGCCGGCGTGATCATCGCCGTGAGCGTATCGTACTGGGAAGTCGGCATGAGCGGCATGGAACCGGATCTCGTCGGGCCGGGTGATCGGGACGTTCGTCAACGCCGGGCGCCGGCTTCGGGCTAGGCCGGCTTCCGCCTCATCGTCAGGTATCGAGGCTGCCAGATCCTGGAGTCGACCAGC
>DAHZZC010000364.1 GCA_027435495.1 Planctomycetales bacterium | reverse complement strand
CGAGGCGACCAGCGACAAGCAGCTCCTGGCACGATACCTCGATGGCCGCGTCTCGGCCGTCCTCGGAACGCACACCCACGTCCCCACAGCCGACGAACAGATCCTCAAAAACGGGACGGCGTTCCAGGCGGACGTCGGCATGACGGGCCCGCACGACTCGATCATCGGCCGGCGGTATGATCGGGTCCTCGCGGCGTCAATGACGTTCGTCCACACGCATTTCGACGTCGCCGTCGGCGACCCGCGATTAAACGGGGCGCTCGTCGAGATCGACCTGGCCACCGGCAAGACGCTCGCGATTCGCCGGGTGAGCATCGACCAGGACGAGTGTCGCCGCTTGCTGACCGATTCAGGCGCGGCTCCCTCGCCCTGATTCCTCGGACCTGGACCTGCGGTTCAGCGCGATGGCCGAGGCAACCCGTGATCGGCTGACCCCGGGTCAACTCCTGGCGCTCCGGCTCGGTTCGATCACGGAGCGGGGTCTTCTTGCGCCGGGGCATGGCGGTCTCCCCGGTGCCAGTTCCGGGCATTCTTACGGCCTCGGTATCGGGTTGGGAAAACGAATCGGGCCCCTGACACAGGTTTCGTTGCGACCTACGCTTGTCGTGTGGGGTGGGACCGAGTGATCGGGCCTACCTCCGCTGACCCCGTCGCGTGACCGGCGGGGCCGTATCGGGGACGGGGTCCGTCCTCGTTATCCCGTGATCGATCCGGGCCGGGCCCATCCCCGCCGCGCCTTGCCGTCGCATGGCGCCCAATGGGACGGTGCGCGCCGGGGTCGGTTCGCTCCGGAGAACTCGAGATGAGCCGGAGGGTCTCATGATCTCCCTCCCACGCCGATCGTGCGCGCTGAGGCGTCGGCATCGGGCCGCCATCGCGGCGCCAGAGGCGATGGAAGAGCGTCGAATGCTCTCGGGAGCGACGCTTGGGCCCCTCGCCACGATCCCGCCCGCCGCTCAGCCGACGATTCAGATCCAGCTGGCGGCCGGGGCCGCGGCGTGGTCGGAGTCGTCGCCCTGGGGCTACAGTCCGCAGCAAATCGCCTCAGCGTACGGCTTCAACGGGATCAGGTTCGGAAGTACGCCGGGCCTCGGCGCGGGGCAGACGATCGCGATCGTCGACGCTTACAACGACCCCGCACTGGTCGACAGCAACTCGCCCAGCTTCGAGAGCAGCGATCTCGCCCAGTTCGATCGCCAGTACGGCCTGCCTGACCCGCCGAGCTTCCTCAAGGTTGGGCAGTCGGGGAGCGCTTCGAACCTACCTGGGTCGGATCCCGCGGGCTCGGGCGTCCCGGGAAACTGGGCCGAGGAGGAGGCGCTCGACGTCGAATGGGCCCATGCGATGGCACCCGCGGCGTCGATCGTCCTGGTCGAGACCCAGTCGTCGAACGACTCCGATCTCTTTGCCGGCGCCCGGACCGCGGCGGCGATCCCGGGCGTCTCGGTGGTCTCGATGAGCTGGGGATCGGCCGAGTTCTCGGGCGAGACCCGTTACGACCCGAGCTTCACAACCCCGGCCGCTCACGCGGGAGTGACCTTCGTGGCGGCGGCCGGCGACCACGGGGCGCCCGGGATGTACCCGGCCTATTCGCCGAACGTGCTGGCCGTTGGCGGGACCTCACTGACCATCCCGACCAGCGGCGGATACGGCGGCGAGTCGGGGTGGTCCAACGGCGGCGGCGGGACCAGCCTCTTCGAAGCTCGGCCCTCGTATCAGGCCGGCGTCCAGTCGACCGGCCACCGGACCATCCCCGATGTTGCGGCCGTCGCCGACCCGAACACGGGCGCCTCCGTCTACGACTCGTACGATGGAGGCGCCAGCGGCCCCTGGATGCGGTCCGGTGGAACCAGCCTCGCCGCTCCGATCTGGGCGGCTCTGGTCGCGATCGCCGACCAGGGGAGGGCCTCGGCCGGAGGGTCGGCGCTCGATGGTGTCTCGCAGGTCATCCCCTCGCTTTACGGCCTGCCGGCCGCCGACTTCCACGATGTGACCACAGGCGGGAACGGAGCCTTTGCGTCCGTGCCCGGCTACGACCAGTCGACGGGCCTCGGCACGCCGGTCGCGTCGCTGATCGCACCGGCGTTGGCGTACCACGACCTGGCCTCCTGGCTCGCGATCGAGTCGCCGCCGCCAGCGACGATCGTGGCCGGTCAACCGTTCGGCCTGACCATCGCCGTGGTCTCGCCCGACGGGACGATCGACACCACCTATCAAGGCAGCATCACCATTACGATGGGCTCGGATCCGAGTGGGACGGGGCTCGGCGGGACGTTGACCGAGCCAGTGGTCGGCGGAGTGGCCGTTTTCTCGGGACTAACCCTCACTCAGGCGGCCCTGGGCGACACGATCGACGCGACGGCCGGCGGCGGAGCAGCGCCCGCATCGACCTCGCCGATCGCCGTGGTGCCGGGAGCGGCGAACCGGGTCGTCGAGATCCATTCGACGCCCGTGGGTCACGGAGAGATCTCCGTGACCGTCGCCGTGGTCGATGCCTACGGCAACCTTGTCACCTCCTATAACAGCGGTGTCGAGATCGTCGGCCGAGGCCGACACGCCCGAAATCAGCCGGTAAAACTCGCGATCGCGCAGGGCGGATACGCGACCTTCGCGCGGCTCCGCCTCATCTCGGGCCACGCCTCGAGTCGGCGGATCAACCCGGCCGTGATTGAGGGGCTCGTCGCTGAGGCGGTCCTCTTCAACGGTGGTCCGCTTCCAGTAATCAGTATGCATGCAAAAAATCATAAATCTCACTAGCTCGCTTGCCTGCTAGTGATACACCTGGCTTGTGAGTGGTGATAACCTAACCTTTTGGGTTGTGAGAGCGGTGAACCGGTGTCGGCTCACGGGCCGTCGAGGCGGGGCGCGTTCGAGTTGGCCGTTCGGGCCCGCGAGCCGTGCGACCAGAGCGTGGTGCCGTTGGTCTTTGAGCGGCGCGCCGTGCGACGGCGTCACCGGAACGGTGGCCGATGGCGCGGGCGAGGCGGGGGATCGAGGGTCTCGGGCGATGGATCCCTTCTTCGCCTGCCGACTCAATCCGATGGAATCTAGACGAAGGCAATCAAGTCCGTCCATAATATCGGCGAGACATCTCGACGCCACCGACGTGGACGGACCCTCGTTTGGAGCCCGTGCCCCGATGCCCGATCACTGGACGACGATCCTCGCTCCCCTCGCGATGCTGGTGGCGCTCACGGTCCCGGCCCTGGCGCAGGAACCTCCCGCGACCACTCCTCCCGCTCGATCCGCGGCCATCGAGGAGCTTGACCGCAAGTATGGCGAGCAATTCCGAGAGGTGCACCGCCGGCAGATCAGCGAACTCGCCGCGCTCGCCGGGAAGCTCTTCGGGGCAAGGTCGTCCTGGTCGAGTTCTGTGCGACCTGGTGCCCGCCCTGCGTCGCCGCGATCCCGCATCTCCAGGAGCTGGAGCGAAGGTACGGTGAGCAGGGCCTGGTGATCCTCGGCGTGAGCGTCGACGCGATGCACGAGGACGTCCGCGAGTCGAACCACGCCCTGAACACCGTCCGACGCTTCCTCGTCCGGCATGGCGTGACCTGGACCAATCTCATGAATTCCGTGTTCCAGTGATCGAGGGAGATCGGATCGGCCTTTTTTTAGACGCCGGCTCCAGGTGTCACGCTGCGGATCAATCACCGGCCATCGCGAGTTGCTTGGCCTTTCGGCGGGCGATGTGCGGTTTGAAATTGCGCTTGTCGATCTGATATCGGCGGAGCTTCGAGCTGATGCTCCGTCGGGTCAGGCCGCAATGGTGGGCACACGGCTCGATCCGGCCCCGGTATTTTTCCAGAACGCGCTGCAAGTATGCGATCTCGATCCGCTCGGTCAGCTCGGCGGTGATCTCCGGGAGCGGGCGGTGGTGGTCGAATTCCAGGGTCAACGGCTCGTCGTGCTGTGGGACAATCTGCGGGGGCAGGTTCTCCGGCTCGATCACCGGACCCGGCGTGATCACCATCGACTGTTCCAGGACGTGCTCCAACTCGCGGACGTTCCCCGGCCAGTCGTACGAGAGTAGTCGCGACATCGATGCCCGCGAGAGCGTCCGCCGCGGCAGCCCACGGTCGGCCAGCTTTGCAAGGAAGTGCTCGACCAGAATCGGAACATCCTCCAACCGCTCGCGCAGCGGCGGCAGGTCGATCTTCACCACGTTGAGCCGGTAGAACAAATCCTCGCGGAACTTTTCCCTGGCGACCGCCTCGCGGAGCTTCACGTTCGTCGCCGCGACGACCCGGCAATCCGCCTGGATCGCCTCGGTCCCGCCTACTCGCTCGAACCGGCCATCCTGGAGCACACGGAGCAATTTTGCCTGCATCCCCATCGGCATGTCGCCGATC
>DAHZZC010000363.1 GCA_027435495.1 Planctomycetales bacterium | reverse complement strand
CGGGGTGGCCGTCGCTGTCGAGGTCGGCGGTGATCGCGTCCTCGCAGCCGACGCCACCGTCGTCGATCGAATGCCGGTCGAACGAGAGGCCGTCCGCCGTCGGCCTCGGGTCGAAGACGAAGACGCCCGGCCCGCGCGGGGCGTCGGTGCCAGGGCGATTCGCGTCACGCTGGCCGATGATCAGCTCGTCGTCGGGGTCGTCGTCGAGATTGGCGCACCAGACGGCGTGGCCCCACTGGACCGGCTCGGCAATCACGGTTCGTTTCCAGAGCACGCCGTCCTCGGCCCCGGTCTTCTCCGGCGGCGTGTAAACGACCACCTGGAAGCCGTGCCAGGGCTCGATGGTGGCGACGTACGACCGCCCTCCGCGCAGGCGGCCGACCTTCACCTCGCTCGCCCCCTTCGACGGCTTTGACTCCTGGTTGCCAGTGCCGATCCGGGTCTTGCTCCATCGGCCCGCCGGGTCGCGACGCAGGACGAAGACGCCCTCCCAGGCTGCCAGCACGACCTCGTCACGGCTGTCGCCGTCCAGGTCCACAAGCTGAAGATTGTGGATCGTGTGCAGCGAGGAGTCGGCGACCTCCGCCGGCCAGTTCGGATCGGTCGGATTCGCGGGAACGCCCAGGACGATCAGCCGGACGCCGTTCCCCTGGCCCCAGTCGGGTCCGTGAGTCCCTCGGCCCTGGAGCGCAGCGACCACAAGCTGCTTCGGCCCGGCTCCGGCCTGCCGGACCGTCCCCCACCGGATGCGGTGGATCATCGGTTCGTCGTATCGGATCGGATGGACCTGCCAGCGTCCCCCGGCGTCTCGGCCGAGCCACTGGAGCGTGCTGGGCGTCTTCGCGTCGGGCGGCTTCCAGCCGGCGCCGAGGGCAAAGTCGATTCGGCCATCGCCATCGATGTCGTGCGGCTGGATGCAGACGTTGTCGCGTGTCGTCGCACCCCGGATGATCTCACGCCGCACCCACCCCGGGTTCTCGTACCAGAGGACCGCGTCCTCGGTCACGGCAACCACATCGGGCTTGCCATTGCCGTCGACGTCGGCCGTGGTCACCGCGTAGACGATGGCGCCGGCGTGCGGGTCGATCTCCTGCTTCTCGAAGCGGGGAAACTGGGCCTCGGCGGCTCGGCCCAGCAACGCCAGGGCGAGGATCGGGAGCGTCGTTCGGATGTTCATCGCGGCCTCCGGGGTGTCGGGATGCGGGGCCTGGCTCGATCCGGGTTATTGAAGATCGTCTCAGCCCGCCGCGGCGCGGGGGCTGGGCTCGGTCCCCTTGTCGAGGAAGCGGGTCGCGGCGTGCATGATGGCTTCCTCCGTGGCCTCGGCGCGGGGGATGATCGCGGTGAGACGTCCCTCGCAGAGGACCAGAATGCGGTCGGCGACAGCCAGCAGTTCGGGGAGTTCGCTGGAAGTCATCAGAATCGCTCGGCCCTGACCGGCGAGGCGGCGGATCAACTGGTAGATCTCCGACTTGGCCCCAACGTCGATCCCGCGGGTCGGTTCATCGAGGAGGAGGAGCTTCGGCTCGACGAGCAGCCATCGGGCGATGATGCACTTCTGCTGATTACCGCCCGAGAGGCTGAGGACCGGAGCCCGGCCGCCATCGGTCTTGATCGAAAGCGTCTGGATCGACCTCTCGACCGCCTCCCGCTCCGCGCGGGGGTTGACCAGCGGGATCTTGCCATAGGTTAGCTCGGGAAGCCGTCGGAGGGTGATATTCTCGGCGACGGTCATCTGTCCGAAGAGGCCGAGCGACTTCCGGTCCTCGGTCACCATCGCGACGCCCGCCCGGATCGCCTCGTCGGGGTGTCGGAACCGGACCGGCTTGCCTTCCAGGCGAATGGTCCCGCGAGGAGCCGTGGTCGTGGCGCCGTAGATGGATTCGAGCAACTCCGTCCGACCGGCGCCGAGGAGGCCAGCAATACCGATCACCTCGCCCGCGTGGGCCGTGAAGGAGATCTCCTTCAAGGTGGGGAGCCCGCTGTGGGTTGGTCTGGGGAGCGAGAGGTGCTCGACCTCGAGGATCGGCCGCTCGCCGATCGGGTGCGGGCGGTAGTTCATCGCGGCGATCTCGCGGCCGACCATCCAGCGGACGACCTGTTCGGGAGTGGTCTCCGCGCGGGTCGCGGTGGCGACGAACTGGCCATCGCGGAGGACGGTCACTCGGTCGGAGAGCCGGAAGACCTCGTTCATCTTGTGGCTGATGTAGAGTATTGTCGCGCCCGACTTGCGAAGGTCCTCGATCACCCGGAAGAGGCGGGCAACCTCGGAATCCGAGAGCGCTGAGGTCGGCTCGTCCATGATGAGAATCGAGGCGTCGAAGGCGAGCGCCTTGGCGATCTCAACCATCTGCTGATCACCGATCCGAAGGTCGCCGACGCGGGCCCTGGGCGAGATCGGGGCGCCCAGGCGATCGAAAAGCTGTCGGGTGCGCTGCTCCATCGTCCGGCCGTCGAGCCAGCCAAGCTTCCCGCCTCGCCTCGGCTCGCGGCCGAGGAAGATGTTGTCGGCAACGGTAAGCTGTGGGACGAGGTTCAACTCCTGATAGATGATACGGATTCCGGCATCCTCGGCGTCTCGCGGGCCGGAGAACCGGACGGGCTGGCCGTTGAGCAGGATGCGGCCCTCGTAATCGGGGATCGCCCCGGCGAGGATCTTCATCAGCGTGCTCTTGCCTGCCCCGTTCTCGCCGCAGATTGAATGCACCTCGCCCGCCGGCGCCACCAGCGTCACGCCCCGGAGAGCGCGAACGCCCCCGAAGTTCTTGGCGATCTGCTGCATCTCCAGCCCGGCCACTCCAGCGATACCCGTCGCGCCGGTTATCTGTTCATCCATCACAAGGCCCCTGCATCGCCCGACTGAAGTCTCCGCCGCACGACCACAAACCACCACGACCGCCGGGCGTCCCCATCCTAATCGCATCCGAGAGTCGGGAGTAGGGCCTGCCCCGCTCCCAGCCACGCCTTTCGACACAGCCAGAGAAAGTCACGAAGACCACGAAAGAAGGCCCCTCCCGCAGGCCCCCTCGCCAGAAGGTCCCCAGGTGAATTCGTTTCGCACCGGAGCCTCAAAATCCCTCCCCGGGATGACTCGATCCACCCGACCTCGGTTTGTCAGAGAGCGGAGAAGGCAAGGAAGCCATCGAATCAGGATTCGGCAAGAGAAACCGTCAGCAGAGACATTTCCCGGATGACAATACGCCACCTGAGCTTCCTCCTACCTGGAGTCTGACGGTCGCGATACGATGGGAAGGCGGGTCGTGCGAGGCTGACGGCCATCGTATATAAGCAATAATTTGTAAATGTATTATCCAGGGGAATTCCGTGGTTCCACCTCTCAAAATGGAGCCTTGCCGTGGTGGCACGTGTTGTTCATTTCGTCGAGTATTCCTGCCCGAAGTGCCGGGCCGAGCTGGAGACCGACGAGGGCCGATGGCAGGGGTGGGTACGGTGCCCGGCCTGCGATGCCCCGGCGCTACCGCCAGAGATCCTCTTGGGGCACCCTTCCGCCAGGCGCAGGGTGATCGGAGCGGTCGGTGTCGAGTTTGTGCCGGACCTCTTCACCGAGGACACCGATGCGGAGGAATCTGCCGAACCCGATCCGGTGATCGAGCCGCCGCCCTGGACGACTGGCGAGACCCTCCGGACCGTCTTCCTTGCCGGGCTGTTGATGTCGCTCTTCCTGCTGCTGTTTGCCTATAGCGACGGCCATTGGACCCTGGTCGGGATCTTTGGGGCACTGGCCTTCGTCTTCTTCTTGCTACTCTGGCTCAGGCCGTCGCGACGTCAGTCGAGGGACTCATTCACGATTGCCGAAGAGAGCTCCCGTTCGCGAGCCGGACGAAGGCAGAGTTGAGGCAAGGGATGTCGGCGTCGGCCGAGATCATTTCCCCGAGGAAGACGGACGGCCCCGGCCCCGATCGCGCCGACGATGCGGGAGAGGATAGGCGTCTGGCTTCTCGGAATCGCTGATCGATTCCCGTGGGAATCGTTGCGTCCCGCACCGTCTCAATGGTCTCCCCTTGAACCGCGCCCGGGTGCCTCCTTCGAGACGGCCTCGCCATCCGCGTGCCTCCCGGCCGGCTCAGCGATCCGGCGAACAGCGGCCGTCTCGTCGGTCCTCGGCGTGGCCGCCGAGGCCGGCCAGGCCGCGACATGATGGTTGATCATCCGCCCGGCGACGGTCCCAAGGACCACGGCCACGATCCCCGCCGCGACACTCCCCACGACGTACGCCGCCGCCTCGCCCCGGCCTCCGCGCTCCCAGAGCGCCATCGCCTCGGCCGCGTAAGACGAGAACGTCGTGTAGCCCCCCAGGAAGCCGACCACCACCAGCAGTCTTAACTCCGGGTGTGGCATCCAGCGCGAGAGGAGAACCGCGAGCAACCCGATCGCGAAGGCGCCGGAGACGTTGATGAAGAGCGTCCCCCACGGGAACGCCACCCCGACCCATCGGGCAATCGCCACGCCCAGCCAGTACCGGGCGTTCACGCCCAGGCTTCCGCCAATCGATAACACCAGTACTACTCGCCATCCTTGCACGCGCCCCTCCTCCTGACAATTCCTAACGACTTGACTTGACTTCTCTGTGATCCCGTACCAAATTCGTTGGTGAAATCCCTAGTCTAATCCGAGAGCCAGGCTATCGGGTATCGACTTCCGCCCCGCTTCGGAGCGGTGTTCGGCCCGTGCCGGTATCCGTGCTGCGCTCTTCGTGCGCCGCGGCCCTCGTCGCGGCCAGCGCCATTGCTTCGATGCGCGTCGACCAGGTCCCGATCTGCCACGGATGATTCACCGAGGAGAGACATCATGGCGTCCCCGTCGCGATTGCGTCGGAGCCGGCCTCGCCGCGAGGGGCTGGGGCGGCCGACACTCGAGGCTCTGGAAGCCCGCCTGGTCCTGACGACGCCATCGATCAACATTCCGCTTCTTCCGATCGTGATCCACTCGCCCAAGCCAATCGGGCCGAGCACCCCGCATGCGATCCCCACGAGTGGGCCGACGAAGCTGGACTTCGGCTCGCCGACGCCCCTCGGCTACACGCCCAATCAGATCCTGACCGCCTACGGAATCACCTCGATCAATTTTGGCACCACCGCCAGCCCGATCAAGGGGAATGGTGCCGGTCAGACGATCGCGATCGTCGACGCCTACGACGACCCGGCCTTCGTCGACACCTACATCAACGGAGTGCAATCGCAGGGGCTGAACCCGGCCTTCGCCACCAGCGACCTGGCGATGTTCGACAAGCAGTTCGGGATCAACACTCCATTTGTCTTCACCAAGTACAACGAGACCGGCAGCACCACGAACCTGGCCGGCACCGACCCGGCCGGCGCGGGCAATCTCAACGGCACCTGGGAGATGGAGGAAGCGCTCGACATCGAATGGGCGCACGCGATCGCCCCAGCGGCCAACATCGACCTCGTCGAGGCAAGCAACGGCAACAACAACGCCGACATCTTCCAGGCCGTGCAGACGGCCGCCAATCTGCCGGGTGTCTCGGTCATCTCGATGAGCTGGGGGATTCCGGAATACTCGGGGCAGACGTCGATCGATTCGACCTTCACAACGCCGGCCGGCCACAACGGAATCACCTTCATCGCAGCGGCCGGCGACCAGGGCTCGCCGGGGTACTATCCGGCCTACTCGCCCAACGTGCTGGCCGCCGGTGGGACAACGCTGACGCTCAACTCCAATAACACCATCCAGAGCGAAACGGCCTGGTCGGGTAGCGGCGGTGGGATCAGCCAGTATGAGCCTGAGCCATCTTACCAGCAGGGAGTCCAGCAGACCGGCAAGCGGACAATGCCCGACGTCGCCTGGAACGCCGACCCGAACACCGGCGTTGCGATTTACGACTCGTGGGACAGCACCGATGGCATGGGGAACTGGTACTCGATCGGCGGGACCAGCGTGGCGGCGCCTTCGTGGTCTGGGCTCATCGCCATCGCCGACCAGGGCCGGGCGATCCAGGGCTCCGGCAGCCTCGACGGCCCCACCCAGACCCTCCCGGCGATCTACGCGGCGCCCGCCTCCGACTTCCACGACATTACCAAGGGAAGCAATGGCGGCTTCTCCGCCGGTCCGGGCTACGACATGGTCACCGGCCTGGGCTCGCCGAACGCCCCGGCGCTGGTGAACGACCTGGTCAACTACGGGGCCGCCAGCCAGGTCGCGATCACGGCCCAGCCGCCGTCATCAGTCATCGCCGGGGATACCTTCGGCGTGGAAGTCTCGGCCGCGAGCCCCGACGGCCACATTGATCCCTCGTACTCCGGCCCGATGACCCTCTCGATTGGCAACGACCCGACCGGCGCGGCGCTCGGCGGGGTCACCAACGGGACGATCACGGTCAACGCCGTGGACGGCCGTGCGGTCTTCTCGGGCCTGAGCCTCTCGACAATCGGCTCGGGATATACGCTCTCGATCTCCGGCGGGAAGCTGGGCACGGTCACCACACAGCCGTTCTCGATCGTCGCGAACCCCGACCCGAACTCCGGGACGTTCTACCCGGTTCCGGCCGACGCCAGCCTCCGCACGGCCGTCACGACGGCCGACGGCAACAGTTACGCCAGCAACACGATCATCCTCCAGGCGGGGCGGTACGTGCTGACCGACGCCACGCTCGGCCAGATCGTGATCCAGAACACTTCGAGCCTTGCGAACAAGACATTGACGATCGAGGGGCAGGGGGCCTCGCAGACAATCATCCGACCGGGCAACCCGACC
>DAHZZC010000362.1 GCA_027435495.1 Planctomycetales bacterium | reverse complement strand
CGCGCGCGGCAGTCGGCCAAGCTGCTGCTCAACCTTCGCCTCCGCCCGCCTCCTCGGACGCTGGAGGAGCAGGTCTACGCCTCGGCCGTCCGCGAGGGCGACGCCTGCCTCGACATTGGCGCCAATGTTGGGTGGATCGCGCTGTTTCTGGCCCGGACGGCCGGACCCGAGGGGCATGTGATCGCTTTTGAGCCGGTCTGGCCCACTTACCGGCGGATGTGCCGGAACATCCAGGCGACGATCAACGTTCGCGCACCGATTTACCCGGTGCCGATGGGCGTGGCCGACGCCGATCGGGTCGCGATGGTGCATGTTCCCCGCGGCCGGCCCGAGGCGGCCTCGATCGCAATGGCGGCCGACGACGAGACGGTCCCGGTCGACCGGTACGAATGCCGGTTCGTGACGCTCGACGGCTTCCTCAGCGCCCGGGGGGAGCCGCCGGGTGATTTCTGGAAGATCGACGTCGAGGGAGCCGAGTTGATGGTCGTGCGCGGGGCCTCGGGCCTTTTCGCCGACGGGCACCGGCCGATGATCGCGGCCGAGGTCTTCGCCCCCTGGCAGCGCCGGTGCGGATATGAACCGTGGGACCTACTCGGGCCGATGCTCGACCTCGGCTACCAGTTCCTCTTCCTCTGCCCGGGCGGTCTGGTCGAACATCGGCCGCGATCCGATCAACCGTTCCCGGCCGGCTTCCAGGACGGGTATAACCTCCTCGCGTATGTTCCGGGGCGGCACGATGACCGGCTTCGGGCTCTCGGGCCCCTTCGCGCTGGGACCGGTCGGGCACTCCGCGTCGGACGGGCTCCGCGTCCCAATCAATAGTTCACGATGCTGGATGATGTTATGTGAGAGCCGGCGCGATTCGCTCCGGGGAGGTTGAACTGATGAGACGGCGGCCTGGCGTGGCCCTTGTCGCGGGGCTGATGGTGATGGCGACGACCGGAGCGATGGCCCTGGCGCTCGGACAGGGGAAGTCTCACGAGGCGCCTCCGGGCGCGATCGCCTCGGCGTTTGAGCCGCCGGCCGCGTTTCGCGAGGACCTGGGCGATTATCGGTCGCCCCTGATCTTCAACGACGGCCGACCGGTCCGCGATCCGGCCGACTGGCAGGCTCGGCGTCGGGAGATCCTCGGGGCCTGGCACGCGATCATGGGAGCCTGGCCGGCGCTGATCGATCGGCCGAAGGTCGAGGTCATTGGGACACAACATCGCGAGAATTTCGAGCAACGTCGGGTGCGAGTCGAGGTGGCGCAGGGTCGGACGATGGAGGGCTACCTGCTCGTTCCCGATCTCCGAGGACCGGCTCCGGCGGTGCTGGTGGTCTTTTACGAGCCGGAGTCGGCGATTGGAGAGGGCAAGCCCGGTCGAGACTTCGCCCTCCGGCTGGCTCGACGCGGGTTTGTGGCGCTTTCGCTAGGAATCTCGCCATTTGAGATCCGGCCCGGCCAGGGCTACCCGGAGATCCAGCCGCTTTCTTATCTCGCCTACGTCGCGGCGAACGCCTGCAACGCCCTGGCACAAATGCCCGAGGTGGATCCGAAGCGGGTCGGCGTGATGGGCCACTCCTACGGCGGCAAGTGGGCGATGTTTGCCTCGTGCCTTTACGAGAAGTTCGCCTGCGGCGTCTGGTCCGATCCGGGAGTGGTTTTTGATGAGTCGCGGCCCGACGTCAATTACTGGGAGCCCTGGTATCTCGGCTGGGAGCCCGGCCGAACCCGCAAGCGAGGGCTGCTCTCGGCGGAGTACCCGCGGATCGGAGCGTACAAAAGGTTGATCGAGTCGGGCCACGACCTGCACGAGCTGCACGCGATGATGGCCCCTCGGCCGTTCCTGGTCTCGGGCGGCTCGGAGGACACGCCGAAACGGTGGCGGGCGCTCAATCACACCGTCGCGGTGAACCGGTTGCTGGGTGCGGAAAACCGGGTGGCGATGACCAACCGGCCCGCGCACAATCCGACCGAGGCGTCGAACGAGCAAATCGTCCAGTTCTTCACTATGGTCTTGAAGCCGGGCGGACGATAGCCGGAGCTCGGCCGGATTGCGAGACTGGGATTGTGTTTTCTTTTCCTGGAGGATGTGAAGGGAGGGAATTCCAGATGGAATATTTCAGATGGAAACTGAAAGATACCATGTCATCCTCATTCAATCTGGAATCTGTTTGGTTTGATCGAATTGGTTTAGATATCCTCATGTATATGTACGATGATGGTGTCCGATCGGTTCCCATGTAGGAGCCGGCTCCAGCCGGCGATCTTCGCGAGACCTTTGGCTAGGTCCGGTTCGATGACCCATGTAGGAGCCGGCTCCAGCCGGCGATCTTCGCGAGACCTTTGGCTACGTCCGGGTCGCCAGCTGGAGCTGGCTCCTACATGGGCGATTGGCCCGGTCCTTCGCGATGGCCCCATTGTTTGACTTTCGAGGGCTTTCGCTGGCGATCTTCGCGAGACCTTTGGCTACGTCCGGTTCGCCAGCTGGAGCTGGGTCCTACATGGGCGATTGGCCCGGTCCTTCGTGATCGGTCGATCGTTCGAGCTGGCTCCGGCCGGTGACCAGGTCACGACCCGGTGCTCCCTCCGACAATAGATCGGCTACCCCAGCCATCACAAACCGGACAGGATCATCGGGCTTGTGAATCAGGCGAGGATCTCACGGACGACCTGGCCGCTGACGTCGGTCAGGCGGAAGTCGCGTCCGCTGTAGCGGAACGTGAGGCGCTCGGGGTCGAGGCCCAGAAGGTGCAAGATCGTCGCGTGCAGGTCGTGCATGTGAACCTTGTCCTGCACGGCGAGGTGGCCGAACTCGTCGGTCTGGCCGAGCGCGAAGCCGGGCTTGACGCCAGCCCCCGCGAGCCAGACCGTGAAGCCGCCGGGGTTGTGGTCGCGGCCGGTCCCGTTCTTCTCGGCGTACGGGGTGCGGCCGAACTCGGTCCCCCACCAGATCAGGGTGTCCTCGAGCAGACCCCTGCGCTTCAGGTCGACGAGCAGTCCGGCGATCGGGCGATCCACGGCGCGGGCGTGATCGCCGTGCTTCGGCAGGTTCGAATGCTGGTCCCAGGCCGGGTTCGCGGTGCCGTCGCCGTAGGTGACCTGGATGAACCGGACGCCCTCCTCGCAGAACCGGCGGGCGAGCAGGCACTGGCGGCCGAAATTCTCGGTGAGGGGGTCGTCGATCCCGTACAGGGCCAGGGTCTCTCTCGACTCGCGTCCCAGGTCGAGAACCCCCGGCGCCTGGCTCTGCATCCGCCAGGCCAGCTCATGAGAAGCCACGACGGCCTCCAGCTCCTGGTCGCCTGGCCGGGTCCGGGCCTGCTCGGCGTTCAGGCCGCGGAGCAGGTCGAGCCCACGCGCCTGCTCCTCACGCGAGAGGACCGGGTTGGAGAGGTTCCGAATCGTCGCGCGCGAGGCGGGCCTGGTGGCGCTCCCCAGCGCTGTTCCCTGGTAGATCGCCGGCAAGAATGCACTGCCGTAGTTTCGGGCGCCGCCGTTGCCGGGCGACGGCCCGATCGTCACGAATCCGGGGAGGTTCGCGTTCTCCGAGCCGAGTCCGTAGAGTACCCACGACCCCATCGACGGCCGGACCTGGTTCGACGCCCCGCAGTGTAAAAAGAGCGTCGCGGGCCCGTGCGCGACGCCCTCGGTGTGAACGCCGTGGAGGAAGCACAGATCGTCGACGTGTCGGCTGATCTCGGGGAAGAGCCCGCTGGCCCACCGCCCGCATTCTCCGTGCTGCTCGAACCGCCAGGGCGAGGGCATCACCCGCTGCTCCGACCCGCCCATCCCCGTATTCGCCTGCCGACGCGCGTCGACGAACGACATCATCTTGCCGCCTTGGCGCGCCAGGAGGGGTTTGTAGTCGAACGAGTCGACCTGGCTGACCCCTCCCTGCATGAACAAAAAGATCACCCGCTTCGCCCGCGCGGGCAGGACTGGCGGCCTGGGCGCCAGCGGGTTTGCGGGCGAGTCCCCGGCGGTCAGGCCGGCGAGGGCGAGGTAGCCAAAGCCGCACCCGGCGCTTTGAAGGATCTCGCGACGCGTGATCGGTCGGGGCATGGTCTTCTCTCCTCGACCCGGGCCAGGCGGTCCGGTTCATCAGTCCACGTAACGGAAGTCGACCGACGCGAACAGGGCCTGAAACACCTGGGCCCACGCTGATTCCAGGCTCGGACCGGCGGAGCCCTCGACGAATCGGACGATCAGGTCGCGCTCGACCGGCGAGGGAAGGCGCCCGAGCGTCCACCGATAGGCTCGCGTCGCGCGCGAGGGATTGTCTCGATCAGGGCCGGTCATCAACCGGCGCGTGGCCTCTCGCGCCTGGTCGAGCACGAACGGGTGGTTCATCAGAAAGAGCGCCTGGGGCGCGACGGTGCTCACGTCGCGACGACCGACGACCAGGCTTGGGTCGGCGAAGTCAAAGACCTCGAAGAGTTCGGGCAGGGCGTTGCGGAAGACGGTGAGGTAAACGCTCTGGCAGGTGCGTTCGTCGTTGTAATCGAAGTCGGAGGCCAGATCCGCGGGAAAACCGGGGCCGCCCCGCTCGCGGCGGAGTGTCCCTGCGGCCGAGAGGATGGTCTCGCGGAGGCATTCGGCGTCGAGTCTCCGGCGGTTCTGTCGGCTGAGCAGGCGGTTCTCCGGGTCGACGCTTTCGGCTTTGGGATCGAGTCCGGCCGTGCTGGCGAGGCGATAGGTCCTCGAAAGGACGATCCGGCGCACGAGGCGTTTCACCGACCACTCGTCCTCGCCGGCAAAACGTGAGGCGAGGTCGTCGAGCAGTTCGGGATGGCTCGGCGGCTCGCCGGTTGTGCCGAGGTTGTCGGGCGTGCGCACGAGGCCCGCCCCGAAGAGCCAGTGCCAGGCCCGGTTGACGAAGACGCGAGCGGTCAGCGGGTTGCGGGTGCTCCCGAGCCATTCAGCCAGTTCCAGACGCCCGCTCCGGTCCGACGGAATGGCCGGCGCGGGGCCGAGCGTGGCGACCTGAAGGAACCCGCGCGGAACGCGATCGCCCAGCGTATGAGCACTCCCACGGATATGGACCTGGAGATCACTGGGCTTCGCGGCTTCTCGCACGGTCATCGCCTTCGGACGCTTTGGGCCAGCCGCCTTCACGCGCTTCAACTCGTTTTCCAGCGAGCGCAGGGAGGCCGAGGCGACGACCGGCGCGGGGCGAATCGGGCGGGCGGCACCGGCCGGGATGAAGCACACGGCGTCGGCGACGACATAACCGGTCGTCCCCTGGTTCGCGACCCGGACGAATGGCTGGCCCTCGTGGTCGAACCGGAACCGGCCGAGCGCGATGTACCGGCCCTCGATCGTCGGAGAGCGCTTCATATTGACACGAACCGTCGTCTCCCCGTCGGCGGCTGAGATCGTGACAGGGACCGATGTCGATCGATTGGTTCCGGGCGAGTACGCCAGCCAGACGTCGTACTCGCCGGGCGCCGAGAGTTCAGGATGGAACGTGAGGGCCTTGTCTCCCTTCTCGGAGTTGCCGTCGTGCAGGTAGCAGTCGCCGATGTAGGTCTTGTTGAAGGTGGAGGCCGTCCACTGACCGACTCTTTGAGCCTTCGCGTCGTCGACCACGATGCCCGGGGCCCTGTTGACGGCGAGCGGTCCGATGGTTTTCTGGCCGAGGCGGGCCAGCCGCGACTTCTCGGCCTTCAGCCGGGCCGCGACGGCCGCGACCGCGGCTTCCTGGCGACGGATCGCGGCTTCCTCGGCGGCCGTGACGGGGAGCGGGACTTCCAGCCATTTTGAGACATTGGCATGTTCGAGCGCCCGGGTGCTCGCGAGGATTCCGGCCATCGCGTAGTAATCCCGGGTGGGGATCGGGTCGAACTTGTGGTCGTGGCATCGGGCGCAGCCGATGGTCTGGCCGAGGATGGCCTTGCCGATCGTGTCGAGTTGCTCGTCGACCAGGTCCATGTCGAGCTGGTGCTTGTCCTGTTCTTCGAGGTTGGTGTTGCCCAGCATCAGGAAGGTCGTCGCGACGATTTGCCGGGCGCGGTCGCGCGGGGAGTCGGCGGAAAGGAGGTCGCCCGCGATCTGCTCCTGAAGGAACTGGTCGAATCGCATCTCGGAATTGAAGGCGTCGACGACGTAATCGCGATAGCGCCAGGCGTCGGGGAAGATGAGCCCGCGGAGCGTGAGCGACTCGGCGAATCGAGCGACGTCGAGCCAGTGCCGTCCCCACCGTTCGCCGAAGGCGGGCGAATCGAGGAGGCGGTCGACGAGCCGTTCATGGGCGTCGGGCGAGGGGTCGGCGACGAAGGCATCGACCTCGTCGGGCGGGAGCGGCAAGCCGGTCAGGTCGTACGAGAGCCGGCGGGCGAGTGTGGCTCGGTCGGCCTCGGGCGCTGGGTGGAGGCCCTTTGCTTCGAGCCGGGCCAGGACGAAGCGGTCGATCTCGGTGGCGGGCCAGGAGGCGTCGCGCACGGTCGGAGGTTGGTGGGGATGCGGGGGCTGATAGACCCAGAATTGCCGACCGGCCTGGATGTCGATGGTCGGCCGGGCCGCGATGGTTGCCGGGCCGTTGCGAGGGTCGGGCGCGCCCTGTTTGATCCATTGAGCGAAGTCGGCGATCACGGGATCCGGCAGCTTGCCCTTCGGCGGCATCTCGGGCCCCTCGTGGCGGAGTGCCTCCAAAAGGGGGCTTTCCTCGGGTTTGCCGGGGACGAGGATCGGTCCGGATTCTCCGCCTGCGAGGACCGCGGCGCGCGAATCGAGCCGAAGGCCCCCCTTGACCGACTTCGCCTGGGCCGAGTGGCAGGAATAACATTCCCGAACCAGAACGGGACGAATCTTCGCCTCGAACAGGGCGATTCCGTCGGGGTCGTCGGCCGCGCTCGACGCCACCGGTCGCGCGACGACGATCAAAAGAACGGCAACACACCGCCAGCCGGTCTGGATCATGGGAGAGACCTCGACGGCCGGGCCCGTGTTGTGTGGAGGAGTGGGAAGGCCCGGAATCCCTCGGATGCCTGATTTTCGGGGAACTTCGCCGCAACGTCAACGGAAAAGGCGTTCGGAATCATTCATAGGGTCAACGGACGCGAGACGCCTGGCGGTACTCGGTCGGCGTCAGGCCCCATTCCCGCCGAAAAGCGGTGGAGAGGTGCTTCGCTTCCGAGAATCCCGAGCTGGTCGCGACCTGGGCGATCGGCATCTCGGTCCCGGAGAGCAGCGCCCGGGCCTTCTCCAGGCGGACCCGGCGGATCTCCTCGCCCAGTCCGCGGCCGAGTGCCGTTCGGAAGCGGCGCTCGAGCGCCCTCCGTGAGCCGGCGACCGCCGAGATCACGTCGGGGACGCCGATCGGACCGAGGGCGCGCTCCCGGATAAACCGGACCGCGGCGGCCACGTCTGGGTCGTCGATCGCCAGGACATCCGACGATGGCCTCGTCCGCACGCCCGGCGAGGGGAGCAGGAGGGATCGAGGGCGCGGGTTTTTCCCACCGCGCGCGAGCCATTCCTCCAGCATCCGGGCGGCCTCGAATCCGATCCGCTCGCCCGGCAGCACCACGCTGGAGAGGGGCGGGCGGGCCAGCGGGCAGAGCAGGTCGTCGTCGTCCACGCCCAGCAGTGCCACGTCATCCGGCACGCGAAGGCCCGCGCGGTGGCAGACCTCCGCAAGCTGGACGCCCTGAATGTCGTGGCTGCTGAGTACCCCCACCGGTCTGGGCAGACCGACCAGCCAGCGCTGGAGGTCGTCGTCCCAGCGCCAGAGGCCCGACGGCTCCGGATGCAGCGGATCTTTCGAGAGATAGCGGCTCACAGCAAATCCGGCCCGCTCGATCTCCCGGCGGAAGCCGGCCTCTCGTCCCTTCGAGAAGGCATGATCGGTGTAACCGAAGAAACCAAAAGAACGGAGCCCGTGGTCGAGGAAGTGTTCTGCGGCGAGGCGGCCCACCTGCTTGTGATCGGCCATCACGCGAGGGATCTTCAACTCGGGGAGAACCCCCGAGACGTTCACCGCCGGCTTCCTGAGCTGGAGGATCGCCTCGGCCAGTTCCCGGGTGAAGATGTGGGCGATCAGGCCGTCGAGGTCCAGTGGGCGGATCGACTCGACGGCATTGGGATCGGGCGCGATCGGAGTGAAGGCCCACCGGGGCCTCGACTCGGCAAACGCGCGGACGCCGCGCACGATCTCGCGGTAATAGGAAAGGCTGTAGCCGAAGACGAGGCCGACACGGATGGGGGCGCGGTTCATCCCACCATCCTACCTCAGTCGTGACGCAAAATCGGAACAGAATTCCGCAATCGGGGATCGCGACCCCGGCGAGACGGGATCAAAATAGGTCAACCCGAGTGGGACAAACGGCCCGCCCCGGGCCGGACCGTTCGCCGATGTCCCGTGCCGACGTGAGGACCGTGATGAATCCACCGAAAATCGCTCTGCTCCTGATCGTCCTGTCCTCGATGCCCCTCGGCGCCACCACCGCCGCGGCTCAGCCCGCGAGCGAGACACCCTGTCCTGTGAAGGTCAGCGAGAATCATCACTTTTTGATCGACCAGCACGGAAAGCCGTTCTTCTATCTCGGCGACACCGCCTGGGAACTCTTCCACCGGCTCAACCGAGAGGACGCGGAGGCGTACCTGAAGGACCGCGCCTCGAAGCGGTTCACCGTGATTCAGGCGGTCGTCCTGGCCGAACACGGCGGGCTGAATGTGCCGAACGCCTACGGCCACCTGCCGATCGAGGCCCGCGATCCGACCCGGCCCGTCGAGGCTTATTTTCAGCACGTCGATTTCGTGGTCAATCGGGCCGAGGCGCTGGGATTGGTCGTCGGGTTGCTGCCGACGTGGGGAAGCTGGTGGCACGATGGACCGGGGATCTTCACGCCCGAGACCGCCGAATCGTTCGGCGAGTACGTCGGCCGGCGCTACCGCGAGAAGCCGATCGTCTGGATCCTCGGCGGCGACCGGCCGATCGAGAACGATCGGCAGCGGTCGATCATCCGGGCGATGGCCCGCGGACTTCGCAAGGGAGACGGCGGCCGGCACCTGATGACCTTCCACCCTCCGGGCGGTCGAGGGTCGTCGCAGTGGTTCCAGGGCGAGGACTGGCTGGCCTTCAACATGATCCAGTCGGGCCACGGCTACAACCACGCTAACTACGAGAAGATCGCCGCCGACTACGCCCGCAAGCCCACCAAACCCTGCATCGACGGCGAACCGGGCTACGAGGACCATCCCGCCGAGTTCAACGCGAAGAACGGCTATCTCGACGCGTACGACGTTCGCAAATTTGCTTACTGGTCGCTCTTTGCCGGGGCCTGCGGACACACCTACGGCTGTCACGACATCTGGCAGTTCCTCGCCCCTGGCCGATCGCCGATCACGGCCGCTCGAACGCCCTGGAAGAAGGCGAAGGATCTCCCTGGCGCCGCCCAGATGCAGCATGCCCGGGCGCTCATCGAATCCCGCCCGGTCCTGGCCCGAATCCCCGACCCGTCGCTGCTGGCCTCTGATCCCGGCCGGGACACCGACCACATTCAGGCGACCCGGGCCGACGACGGAACCTACGCCTTCGTCTATTCCGCCTCGGGACGCCCCTTCACGGTCGATCTGGAGAAACTCTCCGGCCGTCGTCTGCGGGCCTTCTGGTTCGATCCCCGCGACGGCTCGTCGAACACCATCGGCACTTTCGCCCGATCGGGGCGCAGGGAATTCCGTCCTCCCTCGCAGGGCAAGGGCCACGACTGGGTCCTGGTCCTCGACGACGAGGCGAAAGGATTTCCAGCGCCAGGACAGGCGGGACATTAAAAGATCCATGGAACAGAATGATGAAGTTATCTTCATTCAAAAGCAAGACACACATGATAAGTATCTTCTTACTGGCTCTCTCGGCCCTGGTGGTCGGCGCACCCGTTCACGGAGAAAACCCCACGAGTCCCGGGACGCTTCGATACCGAACGTCGTGGGTGGGCAACTCCTTC
>DAHZZC010000361.1 GCA_027435495.1 Planctomycetales bacterium | reverse complement strand
GCGGCCGGCCGACCGTGGCAACCTCACGCTCAATCTCAGGCGCGAGCAGGGGCGGATCAAGGTCGTGGTCGATGCGCTCGACAAGGAGAACGAGTTCCTCAACTTCCTCCGAATCCAGGGGAACGTGGTCGATCCCGACCTGAAACATGCGCCGATCGAGCTGGTGCAGACAGCGCCCGGGCGTTACGAGGCGACGATCGACAACGCCGACGCGAGCGGAAACTACTTCGTGAACCTCGGCTACCGGGGTCCGGAGAACGTGCAGGGGGTGATCTCGTCGGGGGTTTCGGTGCCGTACTCCGACGAATATCGAGAGCTGCGGAGCAACCCGACGGCGCTTGAGACACTGGCGACGATCACGGACGGCCAGATCATCTCGTGGAAGACGCTTCCCGACGGCCGAATCGACCTGCCGCACACGGTCTCGGGCGTGGACCACTTCCGCCGCGACCCGGGGCTGGTGAACCCCCGGTCGTTCACGCCGCTCTGGCCGGTTTTGCTCTGGCTCTCGGCGTGCGTCTTCCTGGCGGATGTCGCCGTTCGCCGGATCGCGCTCGACGTCGACCGCCTCCGAGAGAAGGCGATCGAGCAGTGGAAAAAGTTCCGAGGCGAGGAGGTCGCCCCGGCGAGCGAGTACATGGAGAAGCTCCGGAGCCGCAAGGCGGAGGTCGGCGAGCAGCTCGACCGCTCGCGGACCGAGTCGGCCGACCGCCCCGCCGCAAGCCCGACGCTCTTCCCGACCACGCCCCCGACCGGACCGATCGGCGAGCCCCTGCTGGAGGGTCAGACGCCTCGGGAGCCCTCCGATCGCCCCGAACGCAAGGCCCCCGGCATGGCCGACACTCCCAAACCGCCCGCCCAGGAGAGCTACACCAACCGCCTCCTCAAGGCCAAGCAACGTGTCTGGGAAGAGCGGGAAAAGGATGGGGGAAAACAGTAGTCAGTGGTCAGTGGTCAGACTGGAACTTGGACTCTTCACTGACGACTGGCGATGGCAGCCAAAGATGTAGGCCAGAGTTCGGTGGGAAGTGAAAGGGGGCGGCCATGCTAAAATTCTTCGCCGGCTTCCTCGCGATACTTTTCGGCCTCTGGCTGGTCCTGTTCACCTTCGCGGTCGCAAGTATGGTCGATCCTCACCTTCAGGGGCACAATTGGTGGTCGGAGGTGTTCATGAATTATCGAAGTCATGGTGAAGCGAAAGAAATGACGATCATTGGTCTGATGCTCATGGTCGGCGGCGCGAGCCTGTGCGTCCGTATCTGGAGGCGGGGGAGCCTCGTTTAAGCGTCCCGCATGGAGATACGACGGACCCCGGCCAGTTTCTTCACTGACCACTGACCACTGACCACTGATCAATATCCTGAAAGAAAGGACCGCCAATGTCCGAGACCCTCGCCGAATCGATGGAGGCCCGCGCCGAGGAGTTTCGCTCAGCGTACGGGCGCGTCAAGGCGGAGATCGCCCGGGTGATCGTCGGCCACGACGAGATTGTCCACGGCGTGCTGACCTGCCTCTTCGTCGGCGGCCATGCGCTGCTGGAGGGCGTGCCGGGGCTGGGCAAGACCCTGCTCGTCCGGACGCTCGCCGATGCGATCGACCTGAAATTCAACCGCATCCAGTTCACGCCCGACCTGATGCCGGCCGACATCATCGGGACGAACGTGGTGATGGAACTGCCCGACGGCCGCCGTGTCTTCGAGTTCCAGCCAGGCCCGATCTTCTCGCAGATCGTCCTGGCCGACGAGATCAACCGGGCGACGCCCAAGACCCAGTCGGCGCTTCTGGAGACGATGCAAGAGCATTCGGTGACCGTCGGCGGGACGATCCACCGGCTCCAGGAGCCGTTCTTCGTCATGGCGACGCAGAACCCGATCGAGCAGGAGGGGACGTATCCGCTCCCCGAGGCCCAGCTCGACCGATTCCTGTTGAAGTTGGTCGTCGGCTACTCGACCCGCGAGGAGCTGTCGACGATCCTGGACCGAACGACCCGGGGCGAGCGTCCCTCGGCGCAGAAGGTGATGGACGGCCCGACGCTCCTTCGTCACCAGGCCCTGGTGCGTGACGTGATCATCGCGTCGCACGTGCAGGACTACGCGATCCGGATGGCCCTGGCGACGCACCCAAAGGGCCCATACGCCCCGGACGTGACCAACCAGTACGTCCGATGGGGCAGCAGCCCGCGAGGCGCTCAGACGCTCGTCCTTGCCGCCAAGGTCCGCGCCCTGCTCGACGGCCGGTATAATGTCAGCTTCGAGGACCTCCGCCGCGTGTACCTGCCGGCTCTCCGACACCGCATCCTGCTCAACTTCGAGGCCCAGGCCGAGGGCATCGACCCCGACGAGGTCCTGCTCAAGATCCTCGACGCCGTCCCCGAAAAGGCCACGACGCAGGCGGCTTGATAGTTCTTTGTACTTTGTTCCTTGTTATTGGTAATTGGTTGACAGTTCGTGCGCAGGCGATGGAGATCGCCGGACCGATGGCCTACCAATTACCAATTACCAATTACCAATTACCAATTACCAATTACCAAATGCACGACATCTACGACCCGCCTCCCGCGCCTGAGCACGAGGACTGGACGCCGCCGCGTCGGGAGCCGCTGATCTTCACGACTGGCGACCTGATGCTACTGGTGGGATTGTGCGTGATTTTGATCGCGGTTGCGCTCGTGGGTTGGCGGGCTGAGCCCGGGCTCGCGATCGCGACGGCCGCGGGCGGGGCGCTGGTGATCGTCGAGAGCTGGATGACGGCGCTGGGGTTTCTGCACCGATGCCGGCCGCTTGGTTTGCAGGCCCGATGGACGATCTTTGCGGCGGCGCTGGTCCCCTGGCTGATCGGGCTGGGTGCCGCGGTGGTCGCCATGATGTCGCTCTTCTGGTTTGCCGATCTCCTCGGCTGAGCGGGACGGTTTTGGATCGGAAGGAGGGGACGCGATGAGCCTCGAAACCTCGAACATCCGGGAGGCCCCGCACCGGGCTCCGGCGGGGGATCCGAACTCGGGGCCGCTGCTCGACCCGGTTTTTCTCCACAAGCTGGAGCAGCTCGAGCTGGTCAGTCGGAAGATCTTCGTGGGCCGGATGAAGGGGGAGCGCAAGAGCCGTCGGCGAGGCTCGTCGGTCGAGTTTGCCGAGCACCGGAATTACACGACCGGCGACGACATCCGCCACATCGACTGGAATGTCTACGGCCGGCTTGACAAGCTCTTCCTCAAACTGTTCCTCGAGGAAGAGGACCTGCATGTTTACACCGTTCTGGATACCAGTCTGTCGATGGACTTCGGCACGCCGACGAAGCTTCGGTACGGCAAGCAGGTGGCTGCGGCGCTGGCGTTCATCGGGCTGGTGAACCACGATCGTGTGCTGGTCGACACCTTCAGCGCCCGGCTCGAACAGGGGCTGCACGGCATCCGGGGCCGCTCGCAGATGTGGCGGGTGGTCCAGTATCTGGAGAAGCTCCAGCCGACCGGCGCCAGCGACCTGACCGCCGCCTGCCGGGAGTTCGCCATCCGACACGCGGGCAAGGGGGTCGTCGTGGTGATCTCTGACTTCCTCGACAAGCGCGGCTATCAGGAAGCCCTCCGCTACCTCCTCGCCCGCAACATGGATATTTATGTCGTCCACGTCCTGAGCCAGGAGGAGGTCAATCCCGAGCTGGTCGGCGACCTCCGCCTGGTCGACGCCGAGGACGGCGACTCGGCTGAGATCACCATCAGCGCCCCGCTTTTGAAGTGGTACAAGGACACCCTCAACGCCTTCGTCGGCGGCCTGAAGGAATGGTGTACCAGCCGGGGCATCACCTATATCTTCACGACCAACCAGTATCCTTTCGACAAGTTGATCCTGAATTATCTCCGCGAGCGAGGATTGGTGAAGTAAATGGATGCCTGGGCGATCACGAGTCCGTGGGTTTTCTTCGGCGCCGGCGGGGCGCTGGTGGCATACCTGCTCTACACGATGGTCCGTCGCCGCAAGGGGGAGCGCGTTGGCGTCGCGGACCGCGAGCCGGAGCTCTGAGGTCCGCCGGAAGGACCTCCCAATCGCGAACCCTGGCCCCTTGCCCCCAAGCCCTTAACCCCGGAAGGTAAAGCGATGGGTGGTCTCTGGAACTGGATCGGCGGCCTGAGCTCTCCGATCGAGCTGAGCACGCCGCTGGGCCTGGCCGCGTGGTCGGTGCTGGCGGGGGTCCCGGTCGGGATCATCGCGCTGTACTTCCTCAAGCTGAGGCGGCGGCCGGTCCGGGTGCCGAGCACCTTGCTCTGGCAGCGGAGCCTCGAAGACCTCCACGTGAACAGCCTCTTCCAGAGGCTTCGGCGAAACCTGCTGCTGTTTTTGCAGCTTCTGGCCGTTGCGCTGACGATGCTGGCACTGGCCGGGCCGCAGATGAAAGGCTCGGGCTCGACCGGGCAGCGATATGTGCTGATGATCGACAACTCGGCGAGCATGTCGGCCACCGACGTCCCTCCGAGCCGGCTCGCCCGCGCGAAGGAGGCGGCGCAGAAGGTGGTCGACGCGATGGGCTCCGGCGACCTGGCGATGGTGATCGCGTTCTCCGACACGGCGAAGGTGGTCTCGAATTACACCGGCGACCGCTCGATCCTGGCGAAGCGGATCGAGTCGATCGCGCCGACCCAGGCGGCGACCTCGCTCCGCGAGGGCTTGCAGGTAGCCGCCGGGCTGGCGAACCCGTCGAAACAGATCGGTGAGGGGGTGGTGGCCTCGTCGGTCATCACGCCGAAGCTGTTCATCTACACCGACGGCGGCTTCTCCGATGTCGAGGGCTTTAGCCTGGGAAACCTCGAGCCCGAGGTGGTCGTGATCGGCCCACCGCCCCCGGCGTACGAGCCGCCGGCCGAGATTCGACCGAACGCCCCCGCCGACGAGCAAGGCCGCGTCCGCAACTCCTCCGACAACGTCGCGATCGTCGCCCTCCAGTCGAGGCGGGATGAGGAAAAAGCCGACGTTTACCAGATCTTCGGCCGCGTCCACAACTTCCGGGGCGAGGAGGCTGTCACCGAGGCCCAGCTCTATCGACACGCCGTCGACAGGCCCGGCGACCCCGGGGAACTCGTCGACGCGATCGCCCTCAAGATCCCCCCGCAGACCGACCAGGCGTTCAAGTTCGACCTGACCGACCCCGGCCTGGCCCCGTTCGAGGTCCGGCTGACGGTCAAGGATGCGCTCCCGGTCGACGATCGGGCCTTCACGGTCGTCGGGACGACCCGAAAGGCGCAGGTGCTGGCGGTCACCTCGGGGAATCGTTACCTGATCGACACACTGAAAACCCCGCTGGTCGAGGAGCGTGCCGACGTCGCCGTGATGACCCCCGACGAGGCCCGTGCCGAGGCCGCCGCGAGCGAGATCCGGGGCGGCCGATACGACCTGATCCTCTACGACGGCGTCCGGCCCGACGCCCCTCCGCAGGCCAACACCCTCTATTTTGGTGCCCTGCCGCCAGGCCCGGCCTACGAAAAGGCGAAGGACGTCCAGCAGCCGGTGATCCTCGACTGGGACATCGGCCACCCGATGATGCAGTACATCCGTGACCTCTCGCTGGTCTTCGTCGCGAGTGCGAGGATCGTTGAGCCGCCGGCCGGTTCCCGGAACCTGATCGAGAGCAACCAGGGCCCGCTCGCGTTTCTCGCACCCCGCGAGGGGTTCACCGACGCCGTCGTCACCTTCCCGCTGATCGACGGCGACGTTCCCAACACCACCTGGTTCCGCTACATCAGCTTCCCGCTCTTCGTGCTCAACAGCATCCAGGCGCTCGGGAATGTGCGCGAGGGAGGCGGCGACGAGACCGCCCGCCCCGGCCAACCGGTCGTCCTGCATGCCGAGACGATTGGCAAGGAGATTGCCGTGGACTCGGCTGCGCGGCCAGGCGTCCGCGTCGCGCGCTCGCCGCAAGGGACGTTCATCTACCAGGACGCCGATAAGACGGGGATGTACCTGGCGCGGTGGGAGCCTTCGGGCCGGTTGCCGTTCGCGGTGAACCTCTTCGACTTCCGCGAGAGCGACCTCGCCCCGCGCGGCCTGGTCCCCGACGGAACGCCCGAGACGATGCAGGAGTCGTACAAGATCAAGATCGGGTACAACCCCGTGACCGGCACCGGCAAGGCGCCCCAGGTCCAGAAGGACATCTGGTGGTACTTCGCCCTGCTCGCCCTCGGCGTCCTGCTGGTCGAGTGGTATATCTACAACCGACGGGTCTATATCTGACCCGGGATCACCGCAGGCCCTTCGATTTCAGGAGTCGATCGGCCCAGGCCGAGAGCTTCGCGTCGAGCTTCGGCTTCGGCGGCTTCCGGTAATCCAGCTCGGTGTCGTAGGCGGCCTCGTCGTAGACCGTATTGAGCGCTTCCTGGAGGTCGAGTCGCGCGTCGGCATCGCCTCGCTTCAGCGGGATCGGGATCGGCGGGAGCCGCTGATCCAGTCGGATTCCCCAGAGCCTTCCCTGGGGCCGGAGGTTCGCGGGTGAAATGTGGACGAGGTACTCATGCGGCCCGAGCTTTTTGGGTATGGGTACCATCCGCTTGCCCCGGAGCAGGTCGATCTCGACCCAGTGGCTTTTCGAATGCATCACCTCGCGGCGCTTCTCCTCGAAGCTCTCGCCGCCGGACGAGTTCGGCACCTTGTTCGCCGGGCTCAGCAGCTCGATAACGGTCACGACCTCGCGCGTCTCGTGGTCGAGGATCTTCAGGAACGCCTCGTGGACCTCCTCCTCGAACCATGTCGTCGCGATGACCGGCTCGGGGATCTCCAGGGTCGCCGTCGCAGCACCCCCAGAGGATCGCACACGCTTCTTTTGGGGCTGGGCGATGATCTCGACATCCGGGATCCGTTGGCGGACCGGAAGCCCTTCGCTTTCCTCGTTGCTGATGTAGGCCCGCTCCTCGATCCGGACGAGGTATCGGGATCGCAATTGGGCCGCCAACTGGGCGCGGAACCTCCCGATGAGGGAGACGTGAACATCCGGCCAAAGTGGCGGATACTCAAGATAAGGGTCCATTCCCGGGAACGGTGAGGGCATCTCGGGTATCCTCCGGGCGGAAGAAGACAGCGTCGACTCCGCCATTCTATCGGTTCCGAAGGACTCGCCACAGAGAACAAAAGGCCGCCCGAATCCCCTCGGTCTTCTCTCTGTACCCTCTGTGGTGAATCATCGATCCCTCAGGCCCGCGATCGCACCACCCTCCGGCGCGAGTGGGCGGTCGTCCCTTCCACATTCGCCGATCGCAGGACGATCCGGGCAACCTCCGGCGGGCATCCGTAGCGGACAGGGTGCATCCCGGCGATCCCGTCGCTGGCATACATCAGCGTCGGTCCGCGGCGGAAGAAGCCGCGGTCGAAGCGTCGGGAGTAGACGCTCGGCATGAAGACCGCTCCCACGATCGGGAGCCGGATCTGTCCGCCGTGGTTGTGGCCCGAGAGCATCAGCTCGATCCTCCACCGCGAGGCCCGGTAGAACCGGTCCGGCGAGTGGCTCAAAAGGATGCGGAAATCGGCCGAAGGCATCGCCGACGGATCCACGTCCGGCCCCCAGGGCGCCGAGGTCCCGCCGAGGGCGATTCGGACTCCGTCGACATCGAGCGTGGTCCAGGTCCCGTGCATCGTCTCGAACCCGGCGCCGGCGAGTTCGGCGAGGATCTCGTCGGGCCGGTGTTCCTCGTCGTGGTTGCCGAGGATCGCGTACTTGCCCAGTCGGGCCTCCAGCGGCGAGAGGATGGGCCGGATCCAGTCGTGGACCTCGTCATCCTCGATGATGTCGCCGGTCAGCACGACCAGGTCCGCCGGCAGGGCGCGGCAGGCGGCGACCACGCGTTCGAAGAACGCTGGGCGGAAGCATCGGGCCATGTGCAGATCGGTCAGTTGCAGGATCCGCAATCCATCGAGCGCCGGCGGGAGCCCGGGGATCGCCGCTTCCCAATCGCGGAGCCTCAGCCGGAACGACTCGTTCCCCGGCAGCCGGAGCAGCCAGGCGCCGTGTCCCTCGCCGATCAGCTCGTTCGCCCCGCCGGACGCGGCCAGGTCGAGCTCGACCTCGGGCCGATCCGAGGAGATCCCGACCGGATGGCGGCGGATTGCGATCGCGAGCGTCGACACCGGCCATATGAAAAACCCGGAGATGGTGCAGGCCGCCGGATACGCGGCGATCGGCCAGGGCCAGGTCCACCAGGGCGCTCGCAGGTGAGCCCAGAGCATCACGCCCGCCGACACCCAGAACGCGGTGAAGATCGCGATCCGGGCCCGGTCCAGCACCGACTCGCGTTGCCCCATCCCGCTGACAACGTTCACCGCCAGGATCAAATGGCAAAGGTGTCCGAGCGCGGCGGGAAGGATGGCAACGAGGTCGGCCATCCCTGGCCCGTCAAGTATCATGGCGTGAGTTCTCGGTGGGTCGCGAATCCCCCGGCGGCGCCGGGGGGTGGGCATTGGTCCGGCCGTCGATCGCGGGCGGGGCCGTGGGCGTCGGCGCCGTGGACGAGGTCCGCAACACCTGCTCGACGGCCTCCATCAGCCGGTCGGCGCGGAACGGCTTGTACAGGACGGTTTGCAGGCCCTCCTGCCTTGCCTTGACGATCGAGTGTGAGGGGTCCCAGCCGAACCCGGTCATGAGGATGATCGGGACGCTCGGCTGGACCTCGCGCAGTCGCTTGTAGGTTTCGTAGCCGTCGAGGTCGGGCAGACGGATATCGACCAGGGCCGCGGAGTAGGCGGTCTGTCGCATCAGGGCGATCGCCTCGTGGGCGTCTCGGGCGGTCTCGACGCTCGCCCCCTGACTGCCCAGCAGGTGATGCGCTGACCTCCGGATCGACTCGTCGGCGTCGACAACGAGGATCCGGGCCCCGCCGAGCCGGGCGGGCGCGATCGTTGGCGGCTGCTTGGCGGGTGGGGCGATGGTGGAGCCGGCCTTGTGGATCAGGCTTCGGATCTCGCGCGCCCGGTAGAGCAGGTGGCGGAGCCGGGCAATGATGTCCTCGTCGTGGCCGGCGTACCGGTCGAGGACGGTCGTGGCGTCGGTGATAATGTCGTCCAGCGGGATCGCGAGCTCCCGGTTGATCGCCTCGACCGAGGCGCTTGCCGTGCTGAGCTTCTCGGCTTCGAGGAGTTCCAGCGTGTTCAGCGCCGCGGCGATGTTCCGGCCGTAAATCTCGATGAACTGGCGGTCTCGGTCGTCGAAGGCATCGGGCTGGGGGCTCTCGACGTTCAGCGTCCCGATCACGGTCCCGTGGAAGACGAGGGGGACGGTCAGCGAGCTACGCGAGCCGGCGGCGCCTTCGAGGTAGAGTGGGTCTCTGGTGGTATCGGGGCAGACGTAGCTCATCCCGGTCGCGGCGACGAACCCGGTGACGCCGTTGTGCTCCTTCCGGGCGTAGAGCTCTCGGTTGGCGGCCAGCGGGGTCATTCCTTCGGTCAACAGCGGGACGAGTCGCTTGCTGGCCCGGTCCATCAGCCGGATCTCGATGAAGTCGAGCCCGAGCAGATCCTTCATGTGCCGGGCGATGTTGTACTTGAGGAGGTCGGTCCGCTCCTCGACGCCCATCTGCGCCAGTTCCTCGGGCGTGAGGTCGGCCAGTTCGTCGCCGGCCTTGTGGATCGCGTTGACCTTGAGCTGCTGATGGGTCTCATCAGTCGTCTCTCGGGTGAGAGCGATCAAGTGGGTGAGCCGGCTGGAGGGGTCGAAGACGGGTGTCACGGTGACGCGAAGATATCGGTTCCCGGCGATCTTCATCGCGGTGCTGGCCGCGGCCCGAGAGGCGACGGCCGTGGTGAACGGGCAAGGATCGGGCCCGAGGATCTCCGGCATCCCGAGCGCCTTGTAGAATGGCGTGCCAACCGGATGCGTCTCCGGACCGGTCAGCGAGTGGAACTCGGGATTTGCCCAGATGATCCGGAGGTCCGGGTCCACGACCGCGACGCCGTCGGAGATGGCGTCGAGGATCTCCTCAGCCTGAATCATCATTCCGACCCATCGGACCGCCGAAAGCTGCGAGGCGTCGACATAGACCGCGGCGAACTTCTGGTCGCGCAGAAGCGCCAGCGCCTTGGAGATCGTCCGGACGACCACCAACTCGTACGAGTCGGCAAATCGATCGATGGGCGTCTTCCCGTGCGCGTTTTCGCGGTCTATGACCAGGAGTCGGGGCTTTCCCGCCAAGTTGGCCACCCTCTCGTTCGGAGGTCCCTCTGCCCGTCCCGGCCTTCGCCTCGGCGTCCTGCCGAACCAATCATGGTTCAATCTTCAACTCTAGCTTTTATACCATCCCCCGGCAAGACGGGCCGTCTCGATGTCTCGATCGTCGCTGGTCGGGATGTGCTGGTGCCCATGGAACGCGTTCAGGGAATGAGTCGCGACAGGAAAGTGTTCGGTTGCCGCTCGCGAGGTCAATCTGGTGTCTTCACCTGGGACCGAGATCGGTCCGACCGGGTTGATCTCCGGCTCCGCGATCCATCCATATCATCTTACCGGCATGGCCCTGGAGTCGGCCAGTGATCCGCTGGCGCTCCGGAAAAGGTTCCTGTCCGACCAGGGCCCGGGGGAAACTTCCCGAATCAGGAGTCATTCCGATCATCTCCTCCATTCCAACATGGTGAGGGACAATCGTTGATCTCGATCGGGGGCGATGAGTTACACGCCCCGTGGAGGATGATCCTCTGATTGTTGTTGATGGCGTTGAGTACGTCCTTCAGGGCTTCTTGATAGCTGCGTGCCGCACTCCCGGCCGGGGTGTTGGCATTCGTGCCGAGCGATGTGTTGGCCGCGTTGATCAGGGCACTGATCTGAATCTGTCCGAATTTGTCGACAAGAGGGGCCGGCCCGCTGTTGAGGGCGTTGATCAGGGCGCTGCTCGAGCGGAATGTGTTGAAGTCGGATGAAATCAGATAGGCATTCACGGAGGCGGTCGCATTGACAAAACCGTGCGACACATTCAGCACCGTGGCTGCCAGTTGTGCCGAGAGCATGTAGGCCATGTTCGTGGATTCGGCGGCTGACAACCACCTGGAGAAAGCTTCCTTGTTGTCATCCAGAGACGAGGTGAAATTCTGGCTGTCTCCGTTCGCGGTCCGCAGGTTCAGTTCGGTCAGGGTTGAGAAGTCGTTCTGGGTCAAGAGCTCCCGCCCGTTTTTGTTCTTCCAGAAACCGACCGAGAAGCCTCCGGTCCAGCAGGCAGGATTGACAATCGAGTAGGCGGTCGCGGCGTAGCTGCTATCGGTGCCGGGAGGATCTGGGATCTGCTGGGTCGCTCCAGAAGTCGGCACATAAAAACCGGGAATCGCTGGCGTGGGCTCCGTAGCCCCCGAGATCGGTACATAGTAGCCGGCCGGAGCCGGAGTCTCGGTGGAGGAGCCGGTGCTGGCAACGAAGTAACCGGGCTGGGCCTCGGTGGGCTGAGAGGCACCGGCGGTGGGGACGTAGGAGCCGAGGGGAGCCGGGGTTTCCTGGGTGGCCGCCGTTGTCGGCACGAAGTAACCCGGCGAGGCCGCTGTCTCGGAAGTCGAGCCCGGCAGTGGAACGTAATAGCCCTGCGAGGCGGGCGTGCCCGCCCCGAGTCCGTCCGAACTGTAATAGCCGGCTGGAGTGAGTTCCAGGTAATCAAATGTCTAGGAGTTCGACGAGGCGGTGCCCCCGACTGTCAAGCTCAACGAGTAATAGCCCACCGATGTTTGGGCGGGTGTCTTGACGACGAGCTGCGTCGCGCTTGCGGAGGTGATCGTGGCGGTCACGGAGCCGAGGGTCACGACATCCTGACTCGGATCGCTGGAGAAATTGGTCCCCACAATCGTGATGGAAGTCCCTCCGGCAAGCACCCCGCGATCCGGTGTCACCGAACTCAACGTTGGCGTCGTGGAGAGCAGTGTGCGATCTTCCAGGCGGAAATCCTGACCGATGATCGAACGCTTCACCGAGCGACGATATCCCCGGATCCGCGCCTTCGACATAACGCCAAACGGAAAAGTGCGATCTTGCGAAAACAAGGTCATCTTGATGAATCCTCGAAGTTGTTCAGTCGCCGGCTCCTACGCCAGCCCGCAGATCTGTCTTCGAATGCGTAAGAACAAGGCTCGTGGAATGAGACGGATCAATTTAGAGGATCAGGATCAAGCCGATGGCTGGACATCGATCAGATGCCGATGGTCCCGATTCTGGTCGTCTTCGGGAGTTTCCGGAGTCGGCCCTACCCGTTGCGGGGTGTTCGCTCGGTTGCGATTCATGATGTCCTGCCCATCTCGATGATGAATGACCTTGTGCCCGCAGCCACCACGCCGCCGGGCCGGGCACGTGAACGGGCGATCGTGGTAAAGCACCTCTGTGAGATTCGGAGCGACTGCTCTCCTGGGCAAAGCCAACACCGGCAAGGATGTGACTCGCGATACCCATCACTACCATGAATATCGGAAATATAAATCGCAGGGATATTTAAAAAAACCAGTTCAAAGATAGAGTTCATGCCATACATGTGTATGCTATAAATGGCATTAAAATCAGGCTGTTCATGCCGCTGATCCCGCCGGGATGCGAGAAAGGTCGGCCTTCTTTGTATCGACCCCTCATTATCGGCTGGCTCCATCGCCAGGGGGTGCCACCGATCGATCGGACGGACCAGTCCCTCGACGGCACCAGCGGAGCAGGGGGTGCCAGGGGTCTGGGCCGTTCGACCGCCGGAGTCTACCTGGGCAGGTCGCGGGTCCTGCTGAGTATCCGCATCACGGAGGGGGTCTCATCGACGGAGCGATCGCGCTGTCGCGTCGAGTTCGTGTCAGGTACTCGGACCGGTTGCGTTTTCCCTCCGGAGGGCGGTGGATTGTTCGGCCCGTCGAGGAGCCCAACCGATGCGGACGATCGCCCCCTGCGCCGGCGACTTGACACCGGCGCGAATGCCCCCGTAGCATCGCCTCTAGTCCATGGCCTTTTGTCCTTTTGTCCGTGGTTTGTTGTCGCGGACCTCGGGGCGCTACGGCCGATCTCGAGGCGGATAACGGACAACGGCCCACGGACCAAAATGATGCGACCCACCCAACGATTGACGGCAGCGCATGGCGGGCTACTGGTGGTGGACCTTCAGGATAAGCTCCTGGACCTGATCCCCGACCGCAAACCCCTGATCGCGCGGGTCTCGGCGATGATCCGGGGCGCCCGCGCCCTCGGGATGCCGGTCTGGGGAACGGAGCAATATCCGAAGGGCCTCGGTCCGACCACCGCCTCGATCGCTGAACTCGTCCCCGACCGACCCGCCAAAACATGCTTCCACTGTTGCGCCGTCCCGCAATTTTTGGAACAACTTTACGGCCGGAACATCCGACATGTGACCGTGGTTGGGATCGAGGCGCATGTCTGCATCGCCCAGACCGCCCTCGAATTGCTCGACCTGGGCTTCCGCGTGCAGGTCCCGGCCGACGCCGTTGCCTCGCGACAGAGGCTCGACTGGGAGTTTGCTCTCCGCCGCCTGGAGCAAACGGGTGCGGTCATCTCGTCGGCCGAATCGGCCCTCTTCGAGTGGACCGAGCGCTCCGATCGACCTGAGTTCAAGGAAATCAGTGCGATTGTCAAGAATCTGAGTGGTCATTAGCCAGTGGTTCGTGGTCCGTGGTCCGTGGATATTCGGCGAGGCCCCGGCTTCATTGGTCTGGCGGCCAGCCGTTCCGCAGACAGGATCATCCTGGCGATGGCCTCCCGTATCTCCTCACTGACCACTGACTACTGACCACTGGAGTCTCTAGAAGTGTCCGCCATCCCGAAGCCTCCCGTCCCGGGCCCGTTGAATCCGTCGAGGCGTCTGCTGCTGGGTCCGGGGCCCAGCGACGTGCATCCGAGGGTCCTCGCCGCGATGGGGATGCCCCTGGTCGGGCACCTCGACCCCGAGTTCGTCGCGTTGATGGACGAGACGCAGGACCTCCTGCGTTACGCCTTCCAGACGACCAACCGGATGACCCTGGCCGTCTCGGGGACGGGTTCCGCCGGGATGGAGACGGTGATTGTTAACCTGATCGAGCCCGGCGACAGGATGCTCGTCTGCGTCGACGGCGTCTTCGGCGGCCGGATGGTGGATGTCGCCGAGCGCGCCGGCGCCCAGGTGACGGCGATCGAACGTCCCTATGGCGAGGTCTTCGACCCCGAGGAAGTCCGCGCCGCGGTCAAGAAGGTGAATCCGAAGCTCGTCGGAATTGTCCACGCCGAGACCTCGACGGGGGCCTGGCAGCCGGTCGAGGAGATCGCCCGAATCGCCCACGAGGCCGGCGCCCTGATCGCGATCGATACTGTGACGGCCCTGGCCGGCATCCCGGTCGAGATCGACGCCTGGGAGATCGACGCCGTTTACTCGGGGACTCAGAAATGCCTGAGCTGCCCGCCCGGCCTGGCGCCGGTCTCGCTCGGGCCGAGGGCCGTCGAGGCGCTCGAGCGTCGCAAGGCGAAGGTGCAGAGCTGGTACCTTGACCTTTCGATGATCCAGCGCTACTGGGGGAGCGATCGCTTCTACCACCACACGGCGCCGATCAGCATGAATTACGCATTGCGCGAGGCGCTGGCGATCGTCGCCGAGGAGGGACTTGAGGCCCGCTTCGCCCGCCACGCCCTCAACGGCCGGGCGCTGCATGAGGGCCTCGCGGCGATGGGCCTGAGCCTGCTGACGGATCCGAAGCACCGGCTGCCGCAGTTGACGTGCGTGAAGATCCCCGACGGCGTGGACGATTTGACGGTCCGCCGACGCCTTCTGAAGGACTGGGGGATCGAGGTTGGCGGCGGCCTCGGGCCGTTCAAGGGGCAGGCCTGGCGGATCGGGCTGATGGGGTACGGCTCGCGTCAGAGCAGCGTGACGCTGCTGCTCTCGGCG
>DAHZZC010000360.1 GCA_027435495.1 Planctomycetales bacterium | reverse complement strand
TGGCGTTGCTGTTGAACGTGGCGGCGGGGCCGCTCGGCGTGCCGTACGCCGAATTCAGCCAGATCCCCATGCAGACACCGTAGCTGCTCCGGTAGACCGTTTGCGTTGGGGAGATGTACGTTCCGAAATTGGAACCCGAGCCGGCCGGGGCGCCCACCGAGATCGTCGGATCGCTCGGGCACCAGAGCGAGGCGATCCCCGAGGCGAGGACCGTCCGGTTCCCCAGGTCGAACGAGCCGATGCTGTAGTTGTAGGCGTTCCCCATCGCCGACTGCTCGAAGTACGGGAGCAGCGCCACAAAAGCCGTCGAGCCGGCGTACCAGGTTCCACCCACGCCGCCATAGCCGATCGATGGCCCCTGATACATGGCCATGGGATAGGCCCCGTTGGCGCTCTCGTAGTTTGCGACCGCCAGGCCGATCTGCTTGAGGTTGTTGGTACACTGCGACCGACGGGCCGCCTCGCGCGCGGCCTGCACCGCCGGCAAGAGCAACGCGATCAGCACCGCGATGATCGCGATCACCACCAGAAGTTCAATCAGGGTGAAGCCGCGGAGCCTCGGACGAGATGATAACACTGTATTTCTCATGACATTACCCTCTGCTGGACTGTGGCGGAACGGATGAAACCAGGGGTCTGGAAAGCGACCGGCCCGACCGGCGAAAGGGGGCCGAGCGGGCCTGGATGACGCGGCGACATCCGTTGTCGGCCGCGGGAGAGAATCATCGAGACGCCAACCGCGAGCGAGGGAGAGGTGAGGAACTCGGGAACTCGCGGATTTCGGGAAGCTCGACGCGATTGTTGTTACTTGATCTTGACCGGCTCGACCTTCTGCATGGCCGGACCGCCGTCGGTCGTCGCCGGGGCCTTGGGCTGGCTTGAAAGGTCAATGGTCGGCTGTGCGGAGATGCCGGAGCCCCCTTCGCAGCCGAGGGAGACCATCAACGCCCCCGCGAAGAGGCCGGCCAGAGCGAATCGAAACCTATTCGGAATCATCGAAGAATCTCCCGTTGGGAGGAAACGAAGAAGGCGGAGATCAAGGCGAGCGATGGCACGCCTCGAGAAAATAGCGAATCGATGCCCATGTCTGGGCCGAAGAAGATCCAAAAGGGCCTGTTCAACGCTCTGCTGGCGGGAATCGCCGACCGCGATCAGGGATCGCCATCGACGACTTCTTAGTCGGCCCGGAGGAGGGGATTTCCGGGCGTTCACGATCCAGGCGGGGTAGGACTCATGCCGGAGGGAGAGGATCCCGTGGTCCGGATCGTGGCCAGCATGAAACCCACACTATTAGGCGACGTTCCTGGCTTGCCTGCAACCCCTCTTTCATGAGAATCCGCGGATTCGGGTCGATCGGGCCGGTCGGTGCGGCGGGGCATGGAGTGAGGCGGCGGGCTTCAAGCCGCTTCCCGGACGGGTTCTGGCGCGTTAAATTCGGAGACGTCCCCGGCGCGGCCCGGGACGATCGAGGGACGGCCCGGAGGAGGTATCGACCATGCGGACGACCGGAGTTCGGGCGGCGGCGGGCTGGGGCGATGACGCGATCCTTCCGATGAGTCGGCGGACGCTCTTCTCCCGGATCGGCGGCGGCTTCGGCGCGCTCGGCCTGGGGAGTGTCCTGGCGGAGGCCGGACTCCTCGCCGCTACCCCCACGCCTGGCAAGTCGCCCATCCCCACCGATCCGATGGCGCCTCGACCGCCCCATTTCGCGCCGAGGGCCAAACACGTCATCTTCCTCTTCATGAACGGCGGCCCGAGCCACGTCGATACCTTCGACCCCAAGCCGGCCCTTCAGAAGTACGCCGGCCAGACCCCGCCCGCCTCGATCGTTACCGGTCGCAGCCAGCGCGGGAAGCTGATGCCCTCGCCGTTCACTGCGGCACCCCGAGGCGCCAGCGGCATTGAGGTCTCCGAGCTGTTCCCCCACCTCGCCGCTCACGTGGATGACCTCTGCGTGATCCGGTCGCTCTATACCGACAACCCGAATCACGAGCCGTCGCTCCTGATGATGAACTCCGGCAACATGCAGCCGATCCGTCCGAGCCTCGGCTCGTGGCTGGTCTTCGGCCTGGGGACGGAGAACCGCAACCTGCCGGGATTCGTGGTTCTCTGCCCCGGGAAGCCGGTGGTTGGCCCGCAGTTGTGGAGCAGCAGCTTCCTGCCGGGGATCTACCAGGGAACTCACATCCGTAACGACGTTCTCGATCCCGACCGGATCATCCGAGACGTCGCCAATCGCCACCTCCCCCGCGCTGTGCAGCGCGAGCAGGTGGACCTGATCCAGGCGCTGAACCGAGAGCACCTCGAGTCCCGGGGCCGCGACGAGGCGCTCGAAGCGCGGGTGGCCTCGCTGGAGATGGCCTTCCGGATGCAGTTCGAGGCTCGTGAGGCGTTTGACCTGGCCCGCGAGCCCTCGGCGAACCGGGCGCGCTATGGCGAGGGCGAGTTCGCCGGCGCCTGCCTGATCGCGCGTCGGCTGGTCGAGCGGGGCGTCCGGATGGTGCAGGTCTACTACGGAAACGGCCAGCCCTGGGACGATCACACCGACATCGAGAACCACCGCCGACACGCCGGGCGGAGCGACCTCCCGATCGCCGCGCTGATCGCCGACCTGAAGGCCCGCGGCCTGCTCGACGAGACGCTGATCCTCTGGGGCGGCGAGTTTGGCCGAACGCCCTACTCTCAGGGCGCCAAGGGCCGCGACCACCATAGCCTCGGCTTCTCGATGTGGATGGCCGGCGGCGGTGTCAAGGGCGGGTACGTCCACGGCGCCACCGACGAGCTGGGGATCCAGGCCGTCGAGGATCGGATGCACGTCCACGACCTGCACGCGACGATCCTGCACCTGATGGGTCTGAACCACGAGCGGCTGACGTTCCGCTACAGCGGACGCGACTTCCGACTCACCGACATCAGCGGACGCGTCGCACAGGAGATTCTGGCGTGAGGCGAGGCGGGGGTGCTTCGGCACCGGAACGGGCGGGTTCAATCTTCAATCCATTCTATCTTCAATTGTGCATCCGGAAACCCTTGACGGGATTCCGACGAGTGTTCCCGACCCGCGCCTCGCGACGCGGGTCGGGATGTGCCATCCGGGCGATCAGCCGCTGTCCTTACCCCAGAGGACGGTTCGGAGCCGGACACCGCCGGAGTTCTCCGAATCGAGGACGCCCTCATGGAACCATCGCGTCCATCCCCGCGGTCGGCGACGCTCGCGGCGGATGCCATACAACTTGCGGCGCTGCTTGGAGCTCATGGTAGCCTCCTTCGGATAGGGGCTGACGAGGACAGGAAGATCGACGATCTCCTCCTAAAGCAACAGGAGTACCAGGCCGAAATTTCTCGCCGAAAAATCGCGAAACCGGCCCGGATTTCTTGCCGTAACTTGTGTGCTGGATAGGTGATGGAGTTGTTTCGCCACACGACGTCGCGCCGCGGCAACACACCGCTTCCGGGGAAGGTCTTACGCCCGGTTTGTAAGCATGACCGCGATGCTGGCGGGCATCGACGGATCGGACGATCGATGGATCTCGATCCGCCTCGACTTCGAGAGGGATCTCCTCCGACCATTCATCCCCGGGCTACGGTCCGCCGTCGTCCTCGGTCTCGGGCGGGGCGGGGCGATATCCGGGCCTTCGCCGTTCGCGCTGTCGGTACTCGTCCCAGTCCCGGAGCGCGTCGGGGAGATCGGCCCGTTCGAGCAGGGACCGACCGAATTCCCTGTAAGCATCCCCGGACGTGGAACCCGCCCGATCGATGACGTGATAGCGACCGTCCTTCGCTCCCTCGATCAGGAAGACGTCCCCGTCGCCGCGGCCCCGGCTCTCCTTGACCTCCGCGGGTGCGGTCCAGAACCTCGTCGCTTCGAGCCGGGCGATGATCTTTCGCGCCCGTCGGGCGTCGACCTTGATCCACCGGTCGAGGTCCATCCGGCCCGCCGTGAGACCCGGCGGTCCATCGTGGCGGGCGACGTGCAGGAGGTCGTCCTCGCCGACCCGTTCGAGGCGAAGGCTGATCGGATGCTGCCCGGTGGCGAGCCAGAGGAACCGATAGACAGTCGCGTCGCGATCGCGCTGGGAGAGCATCCAGAGCGAGGGCTCTTTCATCGCGCGGAGATGGACGGCCTTGAGGTCGACGACGATCTCATTCAGATCCCTGTCTTTCGGAAAGAAAGCGAGAGCTGGGAAATAGGGGTCCTCCGCATTGGCCGATTTCGCCAGTCCGAGGATAAGAGCGATCAGGATCAAGAGACGCAGCATGGCATCCCACCCCCTCGGCTTTTCATTTCGGTTCGAGAGTCTTCGAAACGCGCGTGATCAAGAGAACGTCGGCCTATTCCCCGCCTTCGCCGCCCCGGCGCCGGGGCGGCGGGGCTCTCGTAGCGATCGCATCACGGCGCAAGCCAGTCTTCAAGGCGCAGGTCAGGGATGTGCTGATAGTCGGCCGTATTGTGAGTGACCAGCGTCAGGTCGTGCGTAAGGGCGACCGAGGCGATCAAGAGGTCGATCGGGCTCACGGTGATCCCGATTCTCTGCAGTTGCACCTTCAGTTTTCCGAACTGTTCGGCGCTCGCCTCATCGAATTCCAGGGTCTTTACGTCGTAGCGGAGGAAGGTCTCGATGGCCACCAGGAAATCACGTGGATCGGGGCGGAGATAGGCCCAGACGTAAAGCTCCGCAAGCCCAACCGTCGGCACAAACAGCCGCCCGGAGTGCTGGACGAACCGATGCGACAGGCCCGAGGGCCGGCGAAGGTGCGCCGAACAGACATCCGTGTCGAGCAGGAAGCTCATCGAGGGATCTCGCGAAAACTCCCCCTCGCCCGGTCGCTGATGATCGCTTCGATCTCCTCGTCGACCTCGGGAGGAAGGTGCGCCAGCATGCCGGCAGCCGTTGGCCGGTTGATGGGTAACTCCCTGGTCGGCCCCTCCGGATGACGGCGTGGGAGCAGGATCACCTCAACTTCCGCCCCGTCCGCCAGGCCCGGGTCCTCGCTCAGTTCGATCTTCGTGCCGTGGATCACGCCCTGCACTTGCATGGTCACCCCTCCTTCGCGAATACGCATCGTACGGGCCGATGATGGCGACCAAGAAGATCCCGGCCCATCACGCCAGGATCCCCCGCACCACCTTCCCCGAGACGTCCGTGAGCCGATAATACCGGCCCTGATGCTTGTAGGTCAGCCGGAGGTGGTCGATGCCGAGCAGGTGCAGGATCGTCGCGTGGAAGTCGTGGACGTGGACGCCGTCGGTGGCGACGTTGTAGCCGAATTCGTCGGTCGTGCCGTACGAGATCCCCGGCTTGATCCCGCCGCCGGCCGCCCAGGCGGTGAAGCAGCGCGGGTGATGGTCGCGGCCGTAGTCGGTGGGCGTGAGCTTTCCCTGGCTGTAGTTCGTCCGGCCGAACTCGCCGCCCCAGAGGACCAGCGTCTCGTCGAGCATCCCCCGCTGCTTCAAATCGGTGATCAGCGCGGCGCAGCCCTGGTCGGTCTCTCGACAGAGGTTCCGGATGCCGGACGGAAGCCCGCCGTGGTGGTCCCAGCCCGGGTGATAGAGCTGGATGAACCGGACGTCGCGCTCGGCCAGGCGCCGGGCGAGCAGGCAGTTGGCGGCGAAGGTGCCCGGCGTGCGCGCGTCGGGGCCGTAGAGGTCGAAGATGTGGTCGGGCTCGTCGGCGATCCGGGTGACCTCGGGGACGGACGTCTGCATCCGGTACGCCATCTCGTACTGGGCGATCCGGGCCTGGACCGCCGGGTCGAGCGATCGGTCGTACTCGGCCTGGTGCATCTCGCGGAGCCGGTCGAGCATCTTCCGACGTCCGACCGACGAGACACCTGGCGGGTTCTCCAGGTAGAGGACCGGATCGGCCCCCGCGCGGAACTCGACGCCCTGATGCACCGAGGGCAGGAACCCGTTCCCCCAGAGCCGCGAGTACAGCGGCTGATCGGGCCGCTTCCGGCTGATCAGGACACAGAACGTCGGCAGGTTCTGATTCGTCGAACCGAGCCCGTAGCTCAGCCAGGCACCCATCGACGGCCGACCGGCGATTGTCGATCCTGTCTGGAAGAACGTGATCGCCGGGTCGTGGTTGATCGCCTCGGTGTAGAGCGAGTTCACGAGGCAGAGGTCATCCACCACCTTCGCCGTGTGCGGGAGCAACTCGCTGACCCACGTTCCCGACTCGCCGTGGCGGGCGAACTTGAAGAGCGAGCCGGCCATCGGCAGGGTCGCCTGGTTGGCCGACATCGACGTCAGCCGCTGCCCCATCCGGATCGAGGCCGGCAAATCCTGGCCGTTCCGCTTGTTGAGCACCGGCTTGTAGTCAAACAGGTCGAGCTGCGAGGGCCCACCGCTCATGAACAGATAGATCACCCGCTTTGCCTTCGGCGGGATATGGTAGGCGTGCAGAATCCCGCCGCCGGCCGGGTCGATCGCCAGCGTTGGTGATGTCGGCGACGGACCCACCGCGCCGGCCGCTGGCGATTCGCCGAGCATCG
>DAHZZC010000359.1 GCA_027435495.1 Planctomycetales bacterium | reverse complement strand
CGGCCCGCCGTTGCTCGGAACTCCGGCCGCCGCTAAGATGCGGGTTGATGGGGCCGACCGATCCCTATCCCCATAGCCAACGGGAAATCGCATGTCCTCCGCAACTCAGGTGGCCGCCACGCTTGATGACCTCTATGGCGTGGAGGGCAAGGCTGAATTGATCAACGGGAGGATCGTCCAGCTTATGCCCACGGGCTTCCGTCCCGGAAGAGTCGGTGCCCGGATCTTCCGGAGCCTCGACGATCACGCCGAAGCGGTCGGCCGAGGCGTCGCCCTGCCGGACAATGTCGGTTTCGCCGTCCCGATGCTATCCTCCGGGCGCGAGTCGTTCTCCCCCGATGCGGCGTATTTCCTCGGGCCGCTCCCATCCAATCCGATGAGATTCCTCCCCGGGCCGCCGACCTTTGCCGCGGAGGTCCGGAGCGAGAACGACTATGGCGACGCCGCCGAAGCGAAGATGGATGCCAAGCGAGCCGACTACTTCGAGGCCGGTACGGAGGTCGTCTGGGACGTCGATCCGGTCAATGAAGTGATTCGGAAGTATCGGAGGAGTTTTCCCGATCGAGCCGAGGTTTTCATCCGCGGCCAACAGGCCGATGCCGAGCCCGCCGTCCCCGGCTGGAGAGTGGGCGTGGACCGAGTCTTCGCCTAACATTGCGATCCGGCCCACGGCCGCCCGCTGAATTTGGGCGTTAGGGGGCGTTCTGCGATGGCCGGCGGGTCGCACAGTCTGGAGATCGCGCCGAGCGATCGGGAAGCGTTCGTCCTCTACCTAGCCCTCGGGACGCTGGAGGCCATGAGGGACGGGTCCTGGCCCCTGGAGGCCGGCATCTGGACGCTCGGCCTCCCGGCGTTCTGGCAACCGCTGGTCGGGTCAGGCGGCGGGGCCGTAAAGTTGCTTGGGGCCCTCAATGAGCTGTCGGTGTTGCGAAACTCGGCGGACGGGCGGTCGCGGAGCAGACGCTCGACCGCATGATCGCCGAGGTTCGGTCGCGGCTTTCGGCGCTCCCGGAGAAATCCTGATATGCTCGCTGGTCGGGCGAAACCGACGCCTAACGATCAGGGTAAAGGTGTCAGGAACCCTTCTTGACTCTCGACCCCACAACCTGTTCCTGTCTCGGTCTAAGGGTTCCTGACACCTTATCTCAGCCCCGGCGTGTTTCGCGGGGGATGTTCTTTCGGTAAAATCGGCCCCACCGGTAGGATGGAATGGGGAATCCATCGCCGCGAGCCCCAGGGGGAGCGAGGCATGATCCAGGTCACGATCGAGGAGGCCCAGCGCCGATTGCCGGAGCTCCTGGCAATGGTGCAGGCGGGCGAGGGAATTCATATACAAGCCGAGGACGGATGGATCTTTCAGGTGGGCGCGGTGCCCCCCTCGCCCCAGCCGGTGGATCGGCCCGCGACCGGGTTCGGATGCTGCAAGGGGCTGATCTGGATGGCCGAGGACTTCGACGCGCCGCTGGACGAGCTGCGCGAGTACATGGAATGAACCTTCTGCTCGACACCTACACCCTGCTCTGGTTCCTGGCGGGCAGTCCGCTCCTCTCGGCGGCTGCGCTCGAGGCCATCGAGGATAGGGCGAACGTTCTCTGGCTGTCTCCCATCAGTCTCGTCGAGATTGCCATCAAGGTCCGGATCGACAAGCTCCGCCTGGCCGTCCCGTTCGGCGTGCTCTTCCCTCCTGTCTCACAGCGAACCAGATCCGGCTCTTTCCCATCGCGGTCGAGCATGCGACCGGCCTGACGACACTTCCTCTCCACCACCGTGATCCCTTCGACCGCCTCATCGTGGCAACATCACTCGTCGAGAACCTGACGCTCGTCTCGGCTGACGCAACCTTTGACGCCTATGGAGTGTCACGGTTGTGGTGAGCGTCAGGGCGGAGCAAAGGTGTCAGAGGCGGAGCAAAGGTGTCAGGAACCCTTCTTGACGCCCTGCCCCGCGTCCTGTTAGCATGTCTCGCATGGGAAGACCTCAACGCAATGCCGAGGGCGGCCTGATCTACCACGTCCTCAACCGGGCCAATGCCCGGCTAACCATCTTCGACGACGACGAGGATTACGCCGCCTTCGAGCGGGTGCTCGTCGAGGCGATCGCACTTCACGAGATGCGGTTGCTGGCCTATTGCCTCATGCCCAACCACTTCCACCTCGTGCTCTGGCCCCGTGCCGATGGCGACCTCTCCCGATTCATGCGAAGGGTGACCCTCACCCACACCCAGCGCTGGCATGCCCACCACGGGACCGCCGGGACCGGCCATCTCTACCAGGGTCGATTCAAATCGTTCCCGGTGGAATCGGACGATCACTTCCTGACCGTCTGCCGCTACGTGGAGCGGAACGCCCTGCGGGCCAACCTGGTCGAACGGGCGGAGGACTGGCGGTGGGGCAGCCTCGCGGTGCGTCGGGCCAAAGGTGAGAAAGATCGACCGGCCCTGACCCCCTGGCCGATCGATCGACCGAGGGACTGGAAGGCGCGGGTGAACCGCCCGTTCCGCCCGGCGGAGGAAGAAGCCGTGCGGCGGAGCCTCCAGCGCGGTCAGCCGTTCGGCTCGGAGTCGTGGCAGGCCGCCGTTGCGGCCCGGTTGGGGCTGGAGTCGACGTTCCGCCCCCGGGGCCGTCCCCGCAAGGACGGAGGCGCGACGGTCCAGCGTTGATGCCACCGGTCGGGTTCGGAGCCAGACCGGAGCGGCAACCCGAGCTGAGGTCGCGAATCCGCGGGACGCCCCGACCTCCCCGGGCCGTTTTGCCCCTTCGTGCCACTGGATCTCCCGGACTCGACGAGTCGGGCCGAAGATCCGGTCGAGATCGCGAAAACCCGAAAAGTCGAAAACGCGAAACGGAGATTCCTCGGCAACTGCCGGTCGAAGGTGATCTCCACGCCGCGCCCATCCCCAACGGGAGCCAGCTTCTCAATCCACGATCAAACGGATCATCGCGATCGACGGGACCAAGCGCCCTTGTAGGAGGGAGCTCCTGCTCCCGACCCGGACGCAGCTTGAATCAGCCACGCAGATCGACGGCTGGAGCCGGCTCCTAATGGACTTTGACCTTGAAAATCGGTAGATGCATCGATCGGCAAGCGTGCCACGCACGCATTGAAAAAGATCGAGGTTCGATCTCGCCTGTACGCATGAATTGCTGATTTTGACCGTCAAAAACCATCAGGAGCCGGCTCCCGCCGACGATCTTCGCGGCATCTTTGGCTTCGTCCGGGTCGGGAGCAGGAGCTCCCTCCTACATGGGCTGATCCTGGCGTCCTTCTCGCAGGGTTCTCTGATGAGCTTTGACCTTGAAAATCGGTAGGTGCCCTG
>DAHZZC010000358.1 GCA_027435495.1 Planctomycetales bacterium | reverse complement strand
GAATGTGCTCGACCCGTTCGGTGACGTAGTCGTGCGTGGAGACGCCCCGGCCCATGTTGTCGAGAAGGTCGTTGAGGACGCGGATCCGGTCGACCACTCGCGACATTCGGTTCGACGTCGAGATGATCAGCGAGGCGTTGGCCGTCAGGAAGATGGCCGGCGTGATCATCGCGGTCAGGGTCTCGTACGGTGCGTCGAGCGCGATCGGCATGGGCATGCTGGGAATTCTCGAAAGACGCATGGAACCGGGAATGATTCAAATATCAGATTCCGGATACCTGATTCCAGAGGTAGGGTCGGCGGATCGTGCCGGCCGCGCTGGAATTTTCATTCTGGAATTTGGATTCTGGGAACTGTCCTGCCTCTGGTCCCCGATGTCTTCAAAGCGATTCCCCGCGATCAGCCGGCCGCTCCGCGCCGCCGTCTGAGCCGGAGGTATCGGGGCTGCCAGACCTTGGCGTCGACGAGCGCCTTGATGTCGCCCTCGGCGTCGGCGAGCCCCTCGCGTCGGGCGGCCTCGGCGACGGCGAGGGCGATTGTCCGGGCGACCCGGCGTGCCTCGTTCAGGGGCGGGAGCAGAGCGCCGGCCGGGTCGTGGAGTGCGGGTGCGGCGCCGGCCAGGGCGCGGGCCGCGGCCATGAACATCGCGTCGCTAACCCGGCGTGCCCGGGCCGCCCGGACGCCCAGGCCGATTCCCGGAAAGACGTAGCTATTATTGCACTGAGCGATCCGGTATCGACGTCCGTCGTGGACCACATCATCGAACGGGCTTCCGGTGGCGATCAGGGCCCGGCCATTGGTCCATTCGAGGAGATCGGTGGGAGTTGCCTCCGCCCGCGAGGTCGGGTTGGAGAGCGGGAAGAGAATGGGTCGATCGACGTGGCGTGCCATCGCCCGGATCGCCGGCTCGGGAAACGCCCCCGGTTGGCCGGAGGTCCCGATCAGGATGGTCGGCCGGGCCTGCTCGACAACCTCTCTGAGGCCGAGCAGTCCGCCGTCGGATGGCCGCCAGCCGGCCACTTTCGAAGCGGGTTGCGCGAGCGAACGCTGGAAGTCGAGCAGGCCGTCCATCGTGTCGACGAGCAGGCCCGAGCGGTCGATCAGGTAGAACCGGGTCCTGGCCTCGTCGATGGAAAGGCCGTCCTCGACCATGGCTGCGGCGAGCTGTTCGGCGATCCCGCACCCGGCCGAGCCGGCGCCGACGACGGCGACGATCTGGTCTCGGAGCGGCCTCCCCGAGACGGCCGAAGCCGCCAGGAGCGCTCCGGTCGTCACGGCGGCGGTCCCCTGGATGTCGTCGTTGAACGTGCAGAGCCGGTCTCGATATCGGTCGAGCAGGCGGTGAGCGTTGTGCTGGGCGAAGTCTTCCCACTGGAGCAGGACGCCGGGGAACTTCCGCTCGACCGCGCGGACGAAGGCCTCGATGAAGGCGTCGTAGTCGTTGCCGGTGACGCGCTCGTGCCGCCATCCGATGTAGAGCGGATCGTCGAGGAGCCCGCGGTTGTTGGTGCCGGCGTCGAGCAGGATCGGGAGCGTGGTTCCGGGGTGGATGCCGCCGCAGGCGGTGTAGAGGGCCAGCTTGCCGATGGAAATGCCCATTCCGCCGGCCCCCTGGTCGCCGAGACCGAGAATCCGCTCGCCGTCGGTGACCACGATGACCTCGACCTGCGGTGACGAGGCATTCTCGAGGATAGTCTCGATCTCATCGCGCTCGGGATAGGCGATGAAGAGTCCGCGCGGGCGGCGGAAGATATGGCTGTACCGCTCGCAGGCCAGACCGACCGTCGGCGTGTAGAGAATCGGCATCAACTCGGCCAGATGGTCGAGCACCAGGCGATAGAAGAGCGTGGCGTTGCTGTCCTGGAGCTGCCGGAGATAGATGTGCTTCTCCAGCGGCGAGGGCTTGTCCTCGAGCGCCTCGAAGGCGCGGCGTACCTGCTCGTCGAGTGTCTCGTGGTGGGGCGGCAGGAGCCCCAGCAGGCCCAGTTCCCGGCGTTCTTCGGGTGTGAACGCCGTCCCCTTGTTGAAGAGGGAGCGTTCGAGCAGCATCTGTCCGGCGATCGGGACATCGAGGACATCGCCGGCCTCGGCCCCGATAACCTCCGAGATTGTCGCCCTGAGATCCATCGTCGCGCCCTCCCCTCGGATCGTCTCCTCCGCCGAGCCGCCCATCTTAGGGGAAGCCCGCGCGGCTGTCGACGGGGCGTGGACGGACGTGCCGGGGCGGCCTACGATGGAGAACATGAGCCAAACCACCAGTCTTCGCGAGGCCGCGTCGGCGGCCGGTCGCTACCGCATCCTGGCGCTCGACGTGGACGGGACCCTCCTGGATGCCCAGGGGCACCTGAGTCCGAGGACGGCCGACGCCGTTGCCCGCGCCTCGCGTGCGGGCATCCTTCCGGTCCTCTGCACCGGCCGACGTTACCGCCGCGCCCGGGCGATCACCGAGCAACTGGGCCTTGCCGCGCCGATCGTCTGCAACTCGGGCGCGATCGTGAAGGACCCCTCCGACCATCGGACCCTCTGGCGTGCCGACTTCGCCCCCGATCTGTCCGACGAGGTGCGAGCCCTGTTCCGTGCCTTCGACGAACCTGGCGTCGTCTTCAACGACCGGCCGCCGGCCGAGGCCGATTTCCGGGTCCCGGCCTTCCCGACCGGCCGGGTGATGTTCGACGATTATGTGGAAAAGAACCGCGAACACGCCGAGATCGATCCGGCCTGGGCCGACTCCGAGCCCGACCGGGACGAGCCGTGGTTTCATGTCTGCGCGATCGGGTCTTATGAGGAGATGTCGGCCTTCGAGCGATCGGCGCTGGAGCGGATGGGAGGACGCATTCAGACGTTCGTCCTGCGGACCTCGCGCTACCTTGGGACGATGTGCGAGATCCTTCGGGTCGATGCGAGCAAGTGGTCGGCGCTTCGGCACCTGGCCGACCTCTGGGGGATCGCCCCGGAGGAGATCTGCGCCGTCGGGGACGATGCCAATGACATCCCGATGATCCGTCATGCCGGGCTCGGCGTGGCGATGGGCCACGCACACCAGGAGGTTCTCGCCGCGGCCGACCTCGTCACCGGGCGACACGACGAGGACGGCGTCGCGATGCTGGTCGACGAGGTCCTGCTGGCCCCTTGAGGGAGGGTCGATTTCATGCGGGCTCCACTCTGGTTGGCGATCCTCCTGGCGGCAGCCCCCCCGGCCGATATCCGGACGGATCTGGCCCGGTTCGCGATGGCGAATCACGGCGACCCCGGCCGCGGCCGGGTCGTGTTCGAGGACCCGAAGGGTGCCGGATGTCTCAAATGCCACCGCGTTCGGGGCCAGGGAGCGGACATCGGCCCCGACCTCTCGAATGTCGGGGGGAAGTATGCGCGTGAGCATCTGATCGAGTCGATCCTCGAGCCCTCCCGCCAGATTGTCGAGGGATATCGTCCCGCCATCGTGGCGCTCGACGACGGCCGGGTGCTGACCGGCCTGGTGCGGTCGGAGACGGCCGATCGGCTGACCCTTGTTGACGTGGAGGCCCGCGAGAGTGTGGTCGAGAAATCGGCGATCGCGGCGCGGAAGTTTGCTGAGACCTCGATCATGCCCGACGGTCTCGCAGCCGGTTTAGGCCGTGAGCCGTTCGCCGATCTGGTGGCGTACCTCGAAAGCCTTCGCGACCGCGACCAGCCGACTCCGGGCAGTGGCACCGTCGGGCCGATTCGGCTTGCGCCCGGCTTCGAGGCGCGGAAGATCGTCGGCGGGTTGACCGCGGCGACCGCCCTGACTGTCGCGCCCGACGGCCGTGTTTTCGTCGCCGAGCAGACCGGAACCCTCCGCGTCGTCAAGGATGGGCGGTTATTGCCCGAGCCGTTCGTCACGCTTGACGTCGATTCGACCTGGGAGCGCGGACTCATCGGCGTGACGCTCGATCCCGAGTTTCCCTCGAATGGCTTCGTCTACGTGACCTACGTGGCGAGGAAGCCATACCCGCACCATCGCGTCGCCCGGTTCACGGCCCGGGGCGATGTCGCCACGCCGGGGAGCGAGGTCGTTCTGCTGCGCGGAGACGACCAGCGGAAGCTCGGCGGGGTCGTACCGGCCGGGCATCAGGGCGGGGCGCTGCACTTCGGCCGCGATGGCAAGCTCTACCTCGCGATTGGAGAGCAGACGGCCCGGACGCCCTCGCAACGGCTCGATACCTTCCAGGGGAAGCTTCTCCGGATCAATCCCGATGGCACGATCCCGGCGGATAACCCGTTTTACGGCCAGGCGAGGGGGAAATACCGGGCGATCTGGGCGATCGGTCTGCGGAATCCCTTCACGTTCGCTGTCTCGCCACGAACCGGCCGGATTCTCATCAACGACGTCGGCGACAACAGGTGGGAGGAGATCAATGAGGGCGTCCCAGGCGCCAACTACGGGTGGCCCGAGTCGGAGGGGAAGACCTCTATCGAACGATTCCGCGGCCCGATCTACTCGTACCCAGTCGCCTCGATCGCGGGCGGGGCCTTCGGCCCGGAAGGCTTCCCACCTCAATATCGGGGCCAATATTTTTTCATGGACTTTGTGCAGGGCTGGATCAAGGTCCTCGACCCCGATCATCCGTCGGACGTGCGGACCTTCGCGACCGGATTGAGCCGTCCGTGCGACCTGGCGTTCGCGGCCGACGGCCGGCTCCTCGTCCTGCTCCGCGATGCCTGGGTGATCGATGGAAAGTTCCGGCCGCATAGCGGATCGCTGGTTGAGATCCGCCTGTCCGGCGGACGTGAGTAGATCGTGATTCCCGTTTTACTGGAGGAGATTCCGGGCGAAGAAGTTCGCGAGGTCGCGGGCCATCGTTGATTCGCGGTCGGTCCCGGCGGGGAGGTCTGCAATGTGGCGTAGCTCGCACGAGACGCCGAGCGGATCGAGCTTCTCCCGGAGCGCCTTGCCAAAGCGGGGGTGGTGGATGCCCTGGCCGGGCCGGGCGTCCGCGGGGATCGGCCGGTCGGGCTCGGCGTAGTAGAGGAGGACGGGCGGATCGTCGGCAGTCGCGTGCTCGATCGGCGAGGCATCGCGGAAGGCGCAGTCGGCCTTCGGGGTGCCCTGGTCGCGGTCGTCGAGGCCGAAGAAGGGTTTGAGGGCGGGATGCTCGTGCGCCCGCCCGCCGATCACCTGACGGATGAATCGGGGATCGTACGAGGTTTGCGCCCCATCCACGCCGGCGCAGGAGAGCCGGCTCGACTGGCGGAGGACCGGGTCGGAACTGGAAGGATCGGCAAGGTCGTCGTGGAAGGCGAGCCAGAGTGAGATCCCAGCGCCGGCGGAGCTGCCCGATGCGGCGATCCGGTCGGGGTCGATGCCGAACTCCTTTGCGTGGGCCCGGAGGTACTGGATGGCCCGGGCGCCGTCGAGCATGGGCGCGGGGTAGGGGGCGTCCTGCGAGAACCGGTAATTGGCGGTCGCCACCGAGATTCCCGACGCGAGGCAATCGAGCAGGAGTCGAGCGGGGATACTCGCCTTGTCTCCCTGGCGGAATCCACCGCCGTGGAAGAAAACAAGGAGCGGGGTTCCTGGTCGGTCGGGGGTCGGCCGGGCGCGCCAGAGGTCGAGCACATTCCGCTCGTGGGGCCCGTAGCGGACGTTGCGATGGGCTGGCGGCGGCTTCGGCGGGGCGGGGAGCAGCGGCGGGCCAGCGGCCACCCGCCAGGTAACGAGGACGAGCAAGGTCAGGGCGCCGGTGGCCGCCAATCGGCGGACCGGGCGCGGACGGGACGTCATCGGTGGGCCTCAATTGGTGGAGATCATCGCAGCGGTTGCCCGACGAACTATTCTATCCCGTCCTTTCCGCCTGGAGGATGATCGATCCATCTGGGAATCGGGACGGTCCGTCCGATCGTTCCTTAGAGGGGAGATGGGCGGGCGCGGCAGAGGCTCGGATCCTCTCCACAAGTCGCGTACCTGACCCATCGCCCCTCGCCGATGCCCGATGGTACGATGATCCGCCCGGGGATCGCCGCCGCGGGATCCCGGACGAACCTCTCCGATTGCCGCGGGCCATTGAGTGAAGGGACCCTCCCATGATCCGCCTCGCGATCGCCGCCGGATGCGCGGCCGGGCTGCTGACAACGGTCGCCATTGCCCAGGAAGCCCGGCGGATGCCGCCGGCGCTGAAGGTCGTCGGGACGCACGTCGTCGACGGAAAGGGTGAGCGCGTTCGGCTCCGCGGCGTGAACGCCGCCGCCCTCGAATGGTCCAGCACCGGCGAGGGGCACATCGTCCAAACCGTCCGAGTCGCCATCGACGACTGGCACGTCAACCACGTCCGGTTGCCGCTTGCGCAGGACCGGTGGTTCGGCAAGGCCCCCGATCAGAAGGACGGAGGGACCGCCTATCGGGACCTCGTGAAGCAGGTCGTCGACCTCTGCGCCGGCCGGGGGTGTTACATCATCCTCGATTTACACTGGTCGGACGCTGGCGAATGGGGCCAGGAGATCGGCCAGCACGTGATGCCCGACCGTAACAGCCTCGCCTTCTGGAAGGAGGTCGCCGCGACCTACCGCGATCACCCGGCCGTTCTCTTCGACCTCTACAACGAGCCCCACGACGTAAGCTGGGACGTCTGGCGCGACGGCGGACGCGTCTCCGAGAAGACCAAGGACGGTCACAAGCGCGAATACGAGGCGGTTGGGATGCAGGCGATGCTCGACGCCGTTCGATCGACCGGTGCGAAGAACGTCGTCGTGGTCGGCGGCCTCGACTGGTCGTACGACATGACCGGCTTCCTCAAGGGATACCGGCTCGACGACCGGGGCGGCCACGGCCTGCTCTACGCCAACCATTCGTATCCCTTCAAGGGAGACAGCGTCGAGAAGTGGCTCGCGAAGATGGAGGCCGCCACGAAGGTGCTCCCCGTGATCGTCAGCGAGTTCGGGCCGCAGGGAACGAAGGAGGAGCCCTGGCTGCGCCAGGTGCTGAGAATCCTCGAAGATCACCAGTGGGACTGGACCGCCTGGGACATGCACCCCGCCGCCAGCCCCTGCCTCATCCGCGACTGGAAATATGAGCCGACCCCGTTCTTCGGCAAGTGGGTCAAGCTCGCTCTCGAGAACCGGCTCCCTCGCGGAACGGCAAGTGTCGGCCTCGGCACTACGCTCCTGAACGTGGCGATTCCCGCGGTCGACGGGCCCGCCGGAGCGTTCGAGCAGCATCAGGACGTCGGCGAGGTGAAGCATCCCGGCTCGCTGGAGTTCGACCCGGCCGCGGGGACGTACACTGTCTCCGGGAGCGGGGCCAACATGTGGCACGAGCGCGACGCCTTCCATTACGCCTGGAAGCGGATCGAGAGCGGCGACGTCTCGCTCGCGGCCGATATTGCGTTCGTCGGCGAGGGGAAGAACGCGCACCGGAAGGCGTGCCTGGTCTTCCGGCAGGGACTCGATGCCGATTCATCGTACGTCGATGCGGCGCTGCACGGCGACGGCCTGACCTCCTTGCAGTTCCGCGATTCCCGGGGCGACCTCACGCACGAGGTCCAGGCCAACGTCCGGGCGCCTCGCCGGATCCGGCTGGAGAAGGCCGGCAAGTACGTTCGTCTCTGGATCGATGCCGGCGACGGGATGCTGTTCTCGGGCGCCTCGGTCCGGATCGCGCTCGACGGGCCGTTCTACGTCGGCCTGGGTGTCTGTTCGCACGACGATAAGACCGTCGAGAAGGCTGTCTTCTCGAACGTCGAACTGAAGACCGGATCGGTAGCGGCGTCCGGCAAGGCGAGGGTCTACAGCACCCTGGAGACAATGGCGATCGGATCGACCGATCGCCGGGTCGTTTACGTCACGCCGACACGGATCGAGGCGCCCAACTGGCTGCACGACGGCAAGACGCTGATCTTCAACAGCGAAGGCCGGCTCCATCGGATCGCCGCCGAGGGCGGGCGTCCCGAGGCGATCGACACCGGCTTTGCCGTCCGTTGCAACAACGACCACGGCGTCTCGCCCGATGGAAAGCTCCTCGCGATCAGCGATCAGTCGCAGGGACGGCACCAGTCGCTCATTTACACGCTGCCGGTCGAGGGCGGTCGGCCAACGCTCGTCACGCCGAACGGTCCCTCGTACTGGCACGGCTGGTCTCCCGACGGCCGGACCCTCGCCTTCTGCGGCCAGCGTGACGGCGAGTTCGACATCTACACCATCCCCGTCGAAGGAGGTACGGAGACCCGGTTGACCACCGCGAAGGGGCTCGATGACGGGCCCGAATACGCGCCCGACGGCCAGTGGATCTACTTTAACTCCGACCGATCGGGCACCATGCAAATCTACCGAATGAGACCCAGCGGGACTCAGCAGGACTTTTTGACCTCCGACGAGTCGAACAACTGGTTCGCTCACCCCTCGCCCGACGGCCGGACGCTCGTCTTCCTCTCCTACCCGAAGGACGTCTCCGGCCACCCCGCCAACAAGGACGTCACCCTTCGCCGAATGCGGCTGGACGACCGGCGGATCTATGTCCTCGCCCGGTTCTTCGGCGGACAGGGAACGATCAATGTCCCATGCTGGTCGCCTGATGGGAAGAAAATTGCATTCGTCACCTATGCGGAGGTCCGGGACTGATCGCCCGGGGATCTCCCATCGTGTCGACGAGCCCAGCACCCTGCCCGAACGACGACCACGACCTCGCCGCGATGGGATACCGCCCCGTCCTCGACCGGAGTCTCGGCGGGTTCTCCTCATTCGCTGCTGGATTTTCTTATATATCGATATTAACTGGCGTTTTTCAGATGTTCTACCTCGGCTACGGCGCGGGGGGACCGGCGTTCGTCTGGACCTGGCCTTCGGTGTTTCTGGGACAGTTTACCGTTGGACTCTGTTTCGCCGAACTGGCGGCGGTCTGGCCGCTTTCGGGCGGGGTTTACCAGTGGTCGAGGCGTACCGGCGGGCGGGCGGTCGGGTGGCTCGCGGGGTGGGTCTATCTGTCGGGATCGATTGTCTCGCTGGCGGCGGTCGCGATGGCGCTCCAGGGGCCTCTGCCACAGGTTTCCCGGGCGTTTCAGATCGTTGGCGATGCTTCGGTCAAGGCCGACAGTGCGCGGAATGCGGTGGTCCTGGGCTGTGCTTTGATCGCCGCGACGACTGCGATCAACGTCGCGGGTGTTCGGCTGATGGCGCGGATCAACAACATCGGCGTGATCGCCGAACTGGTCGGCGCGGCGATTCTGATCGTCTTACTGCTGGGACACGCGAGGCGAGGGCCCTCGATTCTGTTCGATGAGATGGGGCGTGGCGTGGGCCAGCGGTGGGGCTACTTCGGTCCGGCGACGGCGGCCGCGCTGATGGCTTCTTATGTCCTCTATGGCTTCGACACCGCGGGCACGCTCGCTGAGGAGACCTCGAATCCTCGCCGGCGCGCCCCGCGCGCGATCCTCCAGGCGCTGGCTGCCGCGGCGACGGCCGGAGCGCTGCTGATCCTGGGGGCGATCCTGGCGGTTCCGGATCCGACCCGACCCGAGCTCGGCCGGATTGACGGCGGTCTCTCGATGATCGTCAAGGAGGTGCTTGGCCCCGCGCTGGGGACGTTTTTCCTCGCTCTTGTGGTCTTCGCGGTCTTTGTCTGCGCGCTGGCGGTCCACGCGGGATCGGTCCGGCTCGCGTTTGCGATGGCCCGCGAGGACGATCTGCCAATGTCGGGTCTGCTCGGCCGGGTTCCTCGCCGGACCCGAGCCCCGGCACTCCCGGCGCTCCTGGTCGGCGGCCTGGCCTCGGGCCTGCTGATCCTGAACATCGACCTGCCGCACGTTGTCGAGACGCTCTGCTCGCTCGCGATCGTCTGGGTGAATCTCGCTTATTTGTTGGTGACACTGCCGATGCTCGTCAACCGGCTTCGGGGTTGCGGATTGCCCGAGGCGTGCGACGCTACCGGCGCCCGGCTGTTCTCGATGGGCCGGCTTGGTCTGCCTGTCAACGCGATCGCGGCGGCGTGGGGCATCGCGGTGGTTGTGAACGTCTCGTGGCCGCGCGCGATCGTCTATGGGACGGGCCAGTGGGGCCGCTTCGCCGCCCCGACGTGGACCATCGCCCTCCTCGCTGTCGGCGGCCTCTACTACGCGACCCGCCGCCGCGGCCGGCCGCCCGCGACTCGCCCCGAGCACCGCGCCGAGGCCGATCGGTGAATGTTCGGAAGTGGTAGCGTCTGCGCGCGGGGCGGGCTTCCTGATATCTTAACGATCGTCGGATCGCAGACCTCGACTCGTGGACGGATGAGACGGAGCGTCGATCGTGCCGTTGCAGATGAAGAAGCGGAAAAAGGTCAGGGTGCCGCGCGAGCGTCGAGCGCCGGGGGGGCTTCGACGGTTCCTCGGCTGGTGCGTCCACGGCTACACGGCACTGGGAATGGTGGCCGCCGGGATGATCGCCGTTCTGCTGGTCCGTGGGGGGGCGGCCGACTTCCGCACCGCCTTTCTGCTGATGCTCGTTGCCACGATCGTCGACGCGACCGACTGGACCCTGGCGCGTCGGGTTCGAATCAAGGAGGCCGTCCCCAGCTTCGACGGCCGGCGCCTCGACGACATCATCGACTTCCTCACCTACACCTTCCTTCCGATCGGACTGGTCTGGCGGGCCGGCATCCTGCCGGAGGGATACGAACCCTGGCTCTTCTTCCCGATTCTGGCGAGCCTTTACGGCTTCTGCCAGGTCCAGGCCAAGACCGATGACGGCTACTTCCTCGGCTTCCCCTCGCTCTGGAATGTCGTGGCGATGTACCTCTACGCTCTTCCGTTCGGCGGCTGGGCGTCGCTGGGGATCGTGGTCGTGCTGGCGGCATTCACGTTCGTTCCGTCGAAGTATCTCTATCCCTCGCTCCCGGGGCGGTTCAACCGGATGGTCACGCTGCTGGGCATTCCCTGGGGGATTGCGCTCGTCTGGGTGATTCTTCAGCTTCCCGAGAGCCGGAGCGCCCGCCTCGACCCCGCGGCGATGGCCGTCGCCTGGATCTCGCTAGGTTACCCGCTGCTTTATCTTGGGGCCTCGTGGGCGATCACCCTGGCGCACTGGTCGCGACGGCCGACGCCTGGAGGCAAGCCGGCCGCCGATTGATGGGAATCAGGGGTGCCCGGTCGTCTCCTCGACGCGGGCCATCCGCTGGCCGGTCTTGACGTCGACGAACGAGAGCAAGAACCCGCCGACCACGAAGAATCCGATGATCGCCAGAATGGCGCCCTGGCTTGACCCGGTCAGTCGGTTGATTCCGAAGAAGACCGCGGGGCCGAAGATTCCGGCGAATTTCTCAAACGTGCCGAAGAAGCCGAAGAATTCGCCCGACCGGTCGCGCGGAATCAGGCTGGCGAAAAGCGATCGGCTGAGCGCCTGCGTTCCGCCCTGGACCGTCCCCACCATCGCGGCCAGGATCAGGAACTCGCGCTCGGTCTCCATCCGGTAGCCGACGACGCAGATCGCCGCGTAGACGACCAGGCCAATCCCGATCGCCAGCTTCGCCCCGATCCGACCCGCCAGCGCGCCGAAGAGGAAGGCGCACGGAATCCCCACGAACTGGACGATCACAATCGCGGCGATCGTGACCTTCTCGTCGAGGTGCTTCTCCTCGGCGTAGATCAGCGCCATGCGCATGATCGTGCCGATGCCGTCGTTGTAGATCAAAAATGCGATCAACATCAGCATCGCTTGCCGGTATCGTCCCAGCGCCCGGCCGGTCTCGATCAGCCGGCCGATCGCTGCTCCGATCGGGAAGAGCCGGCTACCCTGATAGTCGGGCGGGAAACCGCCCGAGGCCGGCTCCGGAACCCGCCGGAACATCGGGATCGAAAACACCAGCCACCAGATCGCCACCAGGACGAAACCCAGCCGAGAAGGAAGCGACTGCTGAGCGGGGGTCAGCCCGTCGCCGCTCGGCAGACCAAACAAACCGGGCGCCAGGATCAGTCCCAGGTCGATCGCCAGCAGGATCCCCCCGCCGATGTATCCCAGGGCGTATCCCGCGGTCGAGACCCGGTCGATCTCGTCGTCGGAGGCGATGTGCGGCAGCAGGGCGTCGTAAAAGACGTAACTGCCGTTGGCCCCGATGTTCGCCAGAATGAAGAGGAGCGAGGCCAGCAGCCAGTCACCCTGATGGATCAAGAACATTCCGGCGCAGGCCAGGGCTCCCGTCACCAGGAACCCGCCGAGCATCCCCTTCTTGCGGCCGTTGAAGTCGGCCATCGTCCCGAGGATCGGCGAGAGCACCGCGATGATCGACATCCCGATCGTCGTCACCAGCGAAAAGAGTCCGGAGGCGTCGTTGCCGCTCATCCCCGCGCAGGGAACCCTCGCGAAGAAAACCGGGAAGATCGCTGTGACGATCACGCAGGCCATCGCCGAATTGGCCCAGTCGTACATCGCCCAGGCCCGTAGTTCGGGGCGATCCAGTCCCAGTTTTCGCAGCCACCCATTCATGGTGTGTTCCATTGTGCCGAGGGTCGTGTCGTCGGTGGTAGGATCCCGAAACGGTGTCGGGCGTCAAGCCGGGTCGCGGTTCGGATTATCGTCGCGGTAAACTCGACGATGCCTGTCATCCATTGGGATTTTTCCGCCTGGGAGCGACCAGGCCGCGCACGTCCTCGACGACGGCTTTTGGCTGGAGGAATTCGAGGTTATAGATTTCGCGGATATGGCCCTGGGGGTCGAGCAGAAAGACGCGCGACGGATGATCGAGTCCGCCGCCAGGGAGGGGCTTCACCCACATGTCCCAGCCCCGGATCACGCGGTGGATCTCCTCGGACGGGCCGGTCAGGAAGTGCCAGTCGGAGTTGTCGGCCCGGAAGAGCCGGGCGTATTGCTGGAGGATCTTGCCCGAGTCGTGGGCTGGGTCCATCGTGATCGAGACGAAGGCCGCCGATTTCCCCCAGAGCCCGGCCTCATCGAGCGCCTTCTGAACGCGGGTCATGGCCTGAGTGGTGCCGGGACACGTGCCGTTGCAGGTTGTGTAGATGAACGAGACCAGGACAGCCTTGCCGCGCAGGCTCGCCAGGTCGAACGACTTCCCCGAAGCGTCCACAAGCACCGTCCTCGGGGCGGGACCGATGTCGGCCAGCGGGCTGTTCGTCGGATCTGAACCGATCGCCATGGAGGCGAGCATCACGGCCAGCAACATCGGAACGACTCCTGTTCGGGGAGACAAGAAGGGGCGAATCGATCTCTGGGATTTTCATTGTCTCGCCGGGCGGCGACGAGTTCCACCCGCGCGATCGTTCTGACGATCGGTGCGAGACTTCCGCGGAGTCGTGTGGTTGAATTCGGTGGCGGGCGGATGCGGAGGAGTGGGGACCTTCGCCAATCGGGCCCGCGGGAGGACGATCCAATGGGCAGGGTTCCGGTCAGGAGTACAGGGCGGATTGCCTGGATGATGGTGATCGGCCTGTTGGCGATGGTGGGCAGTCCGCCGCTCGCCGCGGGGCATTCGGGCGGCCATGGCGGCGGGCGGCCGCATCGGGCCCCGGCGCCTCAGCATGCCTACCGGCCACCGAGGATGCCGAGCCAGGCTCTCGCGCGGCCGAAGGTGACGCATCCACGTCCGACTGCGACCCACGCGCTAAACCACAACAATCGGAACAATCCGCCGGTAGCGATGGCCCGTCGGAACGCGATGGCGAACCCTTCGCTGGCCATCATCCCGGGTAATCGTCTGAGTCAAACGATCGCGAACCGGCCCGCGATGAACAACCAGTATCTCTACGGATATGGCTCGGGCGGCCGGCCCTATCGGGCGTACGGCTATGGCCGTGGCTATCGCAACCGATACTACGGCGCAGGCTATGGCTATGGGCGGTCGCAGGGGCTCTACCGCGGAATTGTCTCGCGCCTGCGGTCGGTTCACACGAGCCTGGCGCGGCTCGATCACGACTACCAGGGGCACCGTGTCAGGGCGATGCGCCAGATCGCCCAGGCGATCCGGCAGGTCTCGCATGGCTACAGCAATGGCTACTCGTATGCCCGGTATGGATCGGGGATGTCGAACTCGATGTTCCGGATGGCGAGCCAGACGGGGACGCGACGGAGCAACATCGGCAATAACCGGCAACCGATGAGCCAGGCGCAATCCGACGCCCGGATGACCCAGGCGCTCCGGCAGTTGCAGGGGATTGAGATGCAGCTTGTGAACCAGAATTACGGGACGCTGGGCGGGGCCAATGCCTCGTCGCACATTCAGAGTGCCATCCAGGAGTTGAACACCGCCCTGAAGATCCGGTGAGATCGGGGCGGAGCGTCATTCCTCGCCGGCTTCGAGCGACTTCGCGATCAGGACCCCGTTGTCGGCGATCTCGACGAGGAAGACCTTCCCCTCGGCCTCGACCTCGGCCTCGTAGACCGGGTGGATCAGTCCGCTGTATCGGATCACATCGTGGATCTTGCCGCCCCTGGCGTGGGTCTGGAATGTCGACTGGACCGCGCGGGGGCATTTTGTCAGTTCGATGGGCTCGTCCTCGACGATCAACACCTTCTCGACGAGAGTGCCGTCCTCGGCGACCACGATCTCGTAGGTCTTCGACCGGTGCGAGACGGCGGTCTCGTAGACGACGGCCCCGTACTTCATGTCCTTGCCGACGGTTCGGATTGTCTGCCCGAACGCTTCTTGCCGGAAGGTGGCCTGCACGGCCGACGGGCACTTCTCGAAGGGGACCTCGGAGTCGTCGAGCGCCAGGATCATCTCGGCGAGGGTTCCGTCCTCGTGGACGGCGACCGCGTACGTCTTGCCGCCGACGGCCGCTTCGGCCCAGAACTCGACCGTTCCGTCGTCGTTCTTCTCCTTTCGGACGAGTTGAACATGTCCGCCGCGTGACTCGGCCTCGATGGTCTTCCGGACCGGCGCCGGGCATTCGGCGAGCTTGATTTCCTGTCCGATACCGGGCGTCGAGGCGCCCAGGAAAAGAAGCATTCCCATCACGACCCCGATCGGCTTCATGGGCGACCTCGTGTTCTGGTTGGGAGGAATCCGGACGGAGCCGGCAACTCAGTCTTGGACCTCGCGGCCGTTCTCGTCAAGATGGCCGATCATGACGACCGCGCCGACCCTCCAGACCCGCCGCCTGATCCTCCGTCCCTGGCGCGAGGCTGACCTTGGACCGTTCGCCATGATGTGTGCGGATCCGGCCGTGATGGAGTTCTTCCCGCATCCGCTCGATCGCGACGAGAGCGAACGGTCGGTCGACCGCATCCGCGATCACTTCGACCGCCACGGTTTTGGCCCGTGGGCGGTCGAGGTCCCGGGCTTCGCGGATTTCATTGGGTTTGTCGGGCTGGTGGTCGTCTCTCGGTTCGAGGCGCCTTTCACGCCGGCGGTCGAGATCGGCTGGCGGCTCGCCCGCGCCTACTGGGGACAGGGATACGCGACCGAGGCCGCCCGCGCCGCGCTCGCTTTCGGCTTCGACGACCTGGAACTCGACGAGATCGTCTCGTTCACGGTCCCGGCGAATGTCCGATCGCGAGCCGTGATGGAGCGGCTCGGCATGACCCACTCGCCCGACGACGACTTCGACCACCCCACGATCCCCGAGGGGCATCCCTTGAGGCGGCACGTTCTCTACCGGGCGCGTCGGCCGGGGGAATGATTCGTCAGCCTCACCACGTTCGGCCCTTCCGGGCCTGTACCACGACCAAAACGTCGATCGTGCGGCAAGAGGGGGGCGGCCAATACAAAAATCCGACGAGATCCCGGCCGAATCAACGCGAGGCGACCCGCTCGAAGAAGTCCTTGATCGGCGGGAAGCAGACTTCCAGGCTGTACGATTCCTCGATGGTCCGGCGCGCCGCCCGGCCGAGCGGGGCGAATGTTGCCGGGTCGTCGAGCACCCGCAAGGCCGACTCGGTGAGCGTCTCGATGTCGAACAGCGGACCGACCAGCCCGTTTTCGCCGGGCCGGATGATCTCGCGCACCGGGGGGACGTCGGAGCCGAGCACCACGCACCCGCTCGACATCGCGTTGAGCATCGACCAGGAAAGCACGAACGGCGCGGTCAGGTAGATGTGCAGGTCGCTGATCCGGAAGATCTCGGCCAGTTGCTCCGGAAGGATCCGGCCGACGAAGATAAACCGAGAGAGGTCGAAATCGCCCCGGCCGAGGACCCACTGCTTGAAGCTCGGAGCGCCGGTGTGCAGCTTGTCCCAGCCGTAATGGATCTCCTCGCCGCCGACCACCACGAAGAGGACGTCGGACCGCGTCCGCGAGATCCGGTCGGCCACCTTCATGAAGAGGTCGAAGCCCCGGATCGACTCCAGCCCCCGCGAGACAAAAGTGACGACCTTGGTTTCCGCGGGGATGCTCCGGTCGCCGATCTTCCGGGGCGCGGGGCCGGGGTGGTAGAGGTCGGTCTCGATCCCGTCGAAGTGGACCTCGATCTTCGAGTGGAAGCGGGCGGGGAATGACGAACGCTGCCAGGCCGTCGCCGAGTATCCGGCGTCGCAGTCGGCCAGGACCGCGAGCGTTGGCGCGTTGATGCAGCGCGGGAAGAACGGGGCCGGTTCGGCGGGCGGAAGGTCGATCCGGTAGGAGATGTCGCGGTGGCTGTTCGCGAAGTAATACTCGCAATAGTTGATGATCGGGCCGTCGAGGACGTCGCGAAGAAAGAGTGTCGGAGCGCCCCGGCCGCCGTGAGCGACGACCAGGTCGGGGCGGATTTCCGGCTTCGATTTCAGGACATCGAACACCGACCGGCACTGTTCGAGGAACTGGCCGTAAATCTGTGGCCAGGGGATGCCCTCGCCGGTCCGGTGCTCGGCGGTCATCGGCATCTGGTGCAGCTCGACCGCCCGGATCATCTCCTCGGTCGGCGTCGGGCAGCTCGACAGGCTTTGCACCAGGAACTGGCACTTCCAGCCGTGCCTCGTCGCCAGCTCCTGGCCGAGCCGGCCGAACTGTGCGGGGAAGGCGTCGTGGATGAACAGGATGTTCATATCCGCCTCCCGGAGAGAGCCAGGACGTTGAACCGATCGGCCAGCCGGGGGAGGCAGACGTTCTGGCTGAATCGCTCGCGGATCATCGCCGCCGCCGCCTCGCCGATCGGTCGGTACTCCGACGGATCGTTCAGGATGGCCAGCGTCCGATCGACCATCGCCGAGGTATCCGACGGGTCCATCAGCATCCCGGTCCGGCCGTGCTCGATGACCTCCCGGTGAGGCGCCTGGTCTGAGGCCATCACGACGCAGCCGGCTGACATCGCCTCCAGCGTTGACCGGGCGACCGGATAGGCCCGCGAGGGCGCGAAGTGCAGGTCGCTCGCCGCGAGGGCCTCGGCGACCACGGCGGGGGGCGTCGCGCCCAGGATCCAGAGCCGATCGGGATCGACGGCCGGACGCTGGCCGAGCAGATGGGCGACGTAATCCTTGTTGTGGAAGGCGACATCGAGCCCTCGGCGGACGGTCCGCTCGCCGATCACCACGGCGATCGTCTCGCGTCGGGCGTGCAGGACCGCGTTGGCGACGTCGAGGAACCGGTCAAAACCGCGGAGCCGGTCGACTGACCGAGCCACGAACGTGATCACCCGGGTTGACTCGGGGATCGGTCGGCCGGCGATCGATCGACGTCCCCGGCCCGAGGCGTGCCAGGCCGACCGGTCGAAGCGTTGGGTGTCGATGCCGTCGTGAAGCACGGCCATTTCGTCGCGATACTCGGCCGGATACAGCGAGCGCTGCCACTCGGTGGGCGTCCAGGCCATCGCCGCCTGTTCCAGGTCGAGCAGCTCGATGGCCGCACTCGAACGCCGCCAGTGGAAGTACGCCGAGGGTGTCTCGGGCCCGGCCTCGTCGGCGAGGTCGTGCGATCGGCCGTGGTAGAAGTAATCGAAGAACTGCGCGATCGGCGCAGCGCGGTCGTAAACCGGCGTGAAGAGCGAGGAGCCGAGCCCGGCGGATCGGCCGACGATCAGGTCGATCGGCCGCGGCCGGTTTTTCTCGAGGACCTCCCAGCACCCATAGGCGTAGCAGAGGCCCCGCTCCAGGGCCCGCGACCAGCTTACGGCCGTCTCGCGGGCCACGCCGCCGACGGCGAAGACCTGGACGTCGAGCCCGCGCCCGACCGACGGCGGCCAGTTTTCGCGCGGTTCGAGGTTATGGCAGTAGAACCACGACCGATACCCCCGGCGTCGGGTGAGCCAGTCGGCGACGGCT
>DAHZZC010000357.1 GCA_027435495.1 Planctomycetales bacterium | reverse complement strand
TAATCACCATATTCAAAAAAGTTCGCTGTCTATCTTGAGCCTTCGATGCCTTGCTGACCGAGTAGTCAAGTTGAAGCAGCCAATTCTCGCCATCGATCAAATCGGCCGTGTCGAAGAACAAACTCGATGTGGCGTCCCGGGAGGCGACTCGTTCGAAAAACTTCGCGCCAAATCGGCGACCAGCACCGTATCCGAAGCACTGTGGGTAAGGTACGTCATTCGTATCCAGAAAAGATGTTTGGCCGCTGGCGCGTTCCTCGTATTCCAGACAACTCTCCGGGATTGAGGCGGTGGGCTCTAGTCTCGAACATCTGGTATAGCGAACGACAATCTCAACCGGGACACCGCCACGCAAGAAAAGGGGATGATCTAGCCGCTGGCATCGTCGAATGGGGCCGAAGTCCTTCTCCCCGTCCGGTCTGACCTCGACATGCTCAAAGGCCGCAAGAGCCTGAAGTATCGTCGTCTTCCCTGTCCCATTCTCGCCGAGGAGGATCGTCCAGCGCGCCGGGCGGCCGTTACCATCCGAGAGGTCAAGAGTCTGGCGATCGGAGAAGCAGCGGACATTCTCCAGTTCCAGCGAGAGGAAGTACGAACCGGTCGTCGGTGGCAGCGACGGTTCGGCGGGCTTCTTCGGCGCGCGCTGCTTCGGCGTCGCCTTCGTCCGTGGCTTTGTCTTGCGGTCGGACATGACCTGTTCCAGGGTGGCCGGTATCCGGGATCGTCGAGCTTCGCCCCATTCTACACGATCGAGGACGATCCGCCGAACCGCTCCAGGTCCTCGCCCCTGGCGACGACCGTGACGCCCTCCTCCGAGACCGTGAAGCCTCGGGCCAGGTCTTCAGGGGCCGGATTCGGGGGAGCGCCTCGTCGGCGCCGGGCCGATCGTCCTCGGCGAACGTCGCTGCATCAATACGGCTGGATCGTCGCCGGCCCGGAGATGACCTGGTAATGCTTGACGTTGAAGGTCGCCAGCGGCTCGTTCCGCCCGACGGCTGTGTGGCCGATCAGAACGTCGAGCAGGCCGACGCCGTGAGTCAGGTGGAAGGAGACGAAATCGGTCAGGGCCCGCTCGCAGTCCCCCGGGGTGGGCCATAAGAGGAGGTGCGGCCGGCAGAATCGTTCGACCTTGAGTTGCTCCGCCTTGTTCTGGCAGCCTTGAACGAGTTCCATCAGGACCAGCCCCGGCAACCCGATGGGCGTGGTGCCGAGCCCCTGGAGCCAGGCGACGGCCGGGGCGAAGCCCCGCAGGAGGTCGATCGCGACGTCGGTATCGAGCAAGATCATCCGCGTCTCCGGGTCTGCGCCTGCTCCCGCAACCGGCGGGCGAACTCTCGGGTGTCGCCGATATCGTCCCGATCCGACCAGAGACCGACGAGCCCGGAGCCGAGCAGGTTGGCGGCCGTGATGGGGCGGCCCTCAGCCTCGCGGGCGGGCTGGTCCCGAGGACCCAGGGTTGCGATAAACTCCAGGACGTCCCCCCATCGGTCGTCGGGGATCCGGTGAAGGGCGTCGAGGATCGCCTGCTCGTTCACGGTCGTGGACATGGTTCACCTCCAGGAATCAGCCCTGGGACGCAGTCGTCGAACCGAGGAGGACGCCATATCCTACGCGAACCGCTCCAGGTCCTCGCCCTTGGCGACGACCGTGATGCCCTCGTCGGAGACCGTAAAGCCCCGCGCCAGGTCGGCCTCTCGGTCCCATCCAATCTGAAAACCGGTGGGAATGCGAACGTGCTTGTCGATGAT
>DAHZZC010000356.1 GCA_027435495.1 Planctomycetales bacterium | reverse complement strand
TCCATCACGAGTGGCAGGGGCCGCCCTGCGCCGTGGGGATCGCGGAGAGGGGACCGTGATGCGACCGGCGGATACTCAGCCATCGGTAAAGGTCCTTCTGCACGCCCACCCCATTGTACATTACACTATCGAGTCCACTGTGAACGGCTACAGTCTGCGCACGGAAATCGTTTACGTTTGCTGAGGAAAGAAGCCTCTATTTCCAGACGCAGGTCACCACGGCGCGGGCTGGTATCCGGATGGCCGCACCGTCCTGCCGGCTCCTCTGAAGCGTCGATCGGCTCGAAGTGGTGTAGACATCGACCTCTCCCGGCGCACCGAGGTCGACGGCGACATCCTCGCGCGAGAGATTCATCAGGACGATGACCTGTCCGCCGTCGGTTGCCCTGTAGGCCGAGGCCAGTACACCGTCCTTGATGGACTGGTCGGGCTCGACCTGGCAACCGATGCGCACCATTCCCGGTCGGATGAATCGGGCGTAATTCCCCAACGCCCAGAGCAATCTGCTCTCGCGCACGAATCCGTCCTTGAGAAGGCTCTTCGTCTCCGGTCCCATCCGGCCTGTCTCGCCCGCCGATCCATCATCCAGATAGATCAGGCCATCCTTGTAATCCACCTCACTCACCGCAGTCCACCACTGCCAGGACCTTGCCTGTGCGACGGTCAGATCGTTGTGAATGATCCGGGCAACGTAGAGGGCAAGGTCCATACCGAGGTCCCGGCCTGGGCCGCCTTTGACCTCGTCGTTCGGCGGCTCAAGGATGCAATACTCGCTTTGCCAGAAGCCGAGCCGGGGATTCGCTCCCTGAAACGTCCGGTGAAGCTTCCGACGGTTCTCCACCTGGACCTCCAGGGGCCAGACGGAAAAGTAGCCGTGCGCCGAAAGGATCGGGGCGACGTTCGGCAGATTGCCGAGGAAGAACGCCGAATCCGGATCGAAGAAAAACCGCGCCTGATCGTCCCGGCCGTCGCCCTTCACCCGCCTGGAGACGTGCGCGATCGAGCCGGCCTCGCCAATCACGATCCTCGTCGACAGCCTGCGCCGAGATAGCTCCTTCGAGAGCAGGCGGACCAGGGCCTCGATCTCGATGTTCGACGCCGGTGTTCCCTCCTGGTTGGGTTTATCCCAGTCCCACTGCGGCTCGTTGATCGGGCTCAGAACATCGAAACGAAGCCCGGCCCGGTCGAAGTGCTCGACAACATCGGCCAGGAACGCGGCGAACGCCGGCCATTTCCCCGGTTTGAGGTTCAGGTCGGGGACCCCTCGGGTTGCGTATCCCTTTCCATTCCGGGTGAGATGGACCGGCGGCGAGTTGGTGAAGGCCAGAAACGACTCGACACCGTTCTGACGGGCCGCCTCGAGAAACCACCTCTGCCCCGCCTGCCGGGACCAGTCATACGTCCCGTCCGGGCGCTGGAAGCACTCAGCGCGTCGCCAGGGATTCCGGATATCCGAGGCGTCTCCCTGCTCGGCGGTCCCCGCGCCGATGTTAAATCGCCAGATCGACAGTCCGATGCCCTTCGGATTTCCGTCAGAATCGAACTCGCGGCTGAAGAGCCGCTCGGCGATCCGCCGGCGTTTCGCCTCCGGCCAGTCCCGGCCGACGATATCGCACTGCCAGGCATCAGAGGCCCCGAATCCGTCAATGGCCTGGTAAACCTCGCCAGGATCGATCCGGACCTTCAGGGGCGCTCCAAGGAGCGTCGCTGCCGCAAACTGATGGAAGAGCAGGATGCCGATGATGCGCTTCATGATCGTCTGGTCCTCGGAAATCCTGGGTGAGCGTCTCCCATTATCCACAGGAAACGATTCGGAGGAAGCCGCCGGGCCGGGGCATGCGGGCAACGCGCTTTTCTCCGAGGCGCTCCGACAACTCGGGGCCACCAGGAGGTTGTCGTCGGAGTTCGGCTCCTCTATCCTTCTCGGAATCCCCAGCACACAAAAGAGACCGCGCCCCGAGCGCAGAGGAGTCACCAATCATGAAGATGCGCCCCATCGGTAATTCCGGCCTCGAAGCCGGTCCGCTGGCCTTTGGAGGAAACGTCTTCGGCTGGACGACTGACGAGGCCACCTCGTTCCGGCTACTCGACGCCTTCGTCGACGCCGGGCTCAACCTGATCGACACCGCCGATGTCTACTCTCGATGGGCCCCTGGCAACCAGGGCGGAGAGTCGGAGACGATCATCGGCCGATGGCTCGAACGAACCGGCAAACGCGATCGCGTCCTCATCGCGACCAAGGTTGGCATGGAAATGGGGCCGGGAATGAGCGGCCTTTCGCCGACTCGTATCCGGGCCGCCGTCGAGGAATCGCTCCGCCGTCTGAAAATCGATCACATCGACCTCTACCAGGCGCACAAGGACGACCCCTCAACGCCGCTGGAAGAGACCCTCGGCGCCTTCGGCGAGTTGATCCAGCAAGGGAAGGTGCGCGCGATCGGAGCCTCAAACTACTCGGGCAGCCGACTGGCCGAGGCCCTCCGAATCAGCAAGGAAAAAAACCTGCCGGCCTACCAGTGCCTCCAGCCGCACTACAACCTCGCCGAGCGGGCCGATTTCGAGCGCGACCTCGAACCGGTCTGCCGAGAGGCCAACCTCGGCGTGATCCCGTACTACTCGCTCGCCAGCGGCTTTCTCACCGGAAAGTATCGATCCGAGGAGGATGCGGCCAGCAAGGCTCGTGGGGCGGGAGTCAAGAAGTACCTCAACGATCGTGGTCTTCGCATTCTCTCGGCGCTTGATGAGGTCGCCGCCCGATACTCCACCACGCCGGGCCGCCTCGCGATCGCCTGGCTGCTCGCCCACCCCGTCGTCACGGCCCCGATCGCCAGCGCCACGAGTGTCGAGCAACTCCACGACCTGATCGCCGGGACACAGCTCCAGCTCGATTCGGCCGCAATGGATCGGCTCGATACCGCCAGCGCCTGACCATCCCGGAGTGACCTCGCGATGCTCCACCGAACCCTGGCCGCGATTGTGGCGATGGCACTGCTGTGCCCGGCCGCGATCGCTGCACCGCCGAATATCGTCGTGATCCTTGGCGACGACATGGGCTTCTCCGATCTCGGCTGCTACGGCAGTGAGATTGCCACACCGAACCTGGATGCTCTCGCCGCCAACGGCCTGAGATTCACCCGGTTCTACAACAACGCCCGATGCTGCCCCACTCGCGCCAGCCTGCTGACCGGGCTCTATCCGCATCAGACCGGCATCGGCCACATGATGGACGACCGCGGGGTTGACGGATACCGAGGCGACCTGAATTCACGGTGCCGGACAATCGCCGAGGTACTTCGGCCTGCCGGGTAGCGTACTCTGGCCGTCGGCAAGTGGCACGTGACACGGTTCACCGCGCCGGACGGTCCGAAACACAACTGGCCGCTCAACCGCGGCTTCGACCGGTTCTACGGGACGATCCACGGGGCCGGTAGTTATTTCGATCCGTCGTCGCTGATCCGCGACAACACAATGATCTCGGCCTATGCCGATCCCGAGTACCACCCCGATCGGTACTACTACACCGACGCCATCGCCGACCACGCCGTTCGGTTCGTCGGCGAGCACGCGCGCGATCACCAAACGCGGCCGTTTTTCCTCTACGTCGCCTTCACGGCGGCACACTGGCCGATGCAGGCCCTCCCGGAAGACATCGCGAAGTATCGAGGGAAGTACGACGCCGGTTATGAGCCCATCCGCCGGGCCCGGTTCGAGAAGGCCGGACGACTGGGCCTGATCGACCCGGGAGAGCCAATGAGCCCAACGGCGAAGAACTGGGATGCCGTTGCCGACAAGAAGTGGGAAGCCGCCGCAATGGAGGTCTACGCGGCCATGATCGAGCGAATGGACCGCGGGATCGGCAGGCTCGTCCAGGAGTTGAAACGCAACGGCCAGTTCGAGAACACCCTGATCCTGTTCCTCCAGGATAACGGCGGTTGCGCCGAGGACATGGGACGCCGTCCGGAAAAGGGCCACCCGAATATCCCTCGACCGGATCGCCCAGTCTTCGCCCCGATGAAGCCAACCGATCTGACAGCGGCCGGCAGCGTTCCCGCACAGACGAGAGACGGCTATCCGATCCGGATGGGAGATCGAGTCTTCCCTGGGCCGGCGGATACCTATATTGCGTATGGCGAGGGATGGGCAAACGTCTCCAACACTCCCTTCCGCCGGTACAAGCACTGGGTCCACGAGGGCGGGATCAGCACCCCCCTGATCGCCCACTGGCCGGCCGGAATTGCGGCCCGAGGCGAGCTCCGCCGAGAGCCCGGCCACATCGTCGACATCATGGCAACCTGCGCGGAACTGGCTGGCGGAAAGTATCCGGATGACGCGAAGCCGCTCCCAGGTCAAAGCCTCGTCCCCGCCTTTGCCGGCCGTCGGAACGGCCGCAAGGCCATCTTCTTGGAGCACGAGGGAAACCGGGCCGTTATTGACGGTCGGTGGAAACTCGTCGCCGTGAAGGGGAAGCCGTGGGAACTTTACGACATGGAAACAGATCGCGTCGAACACGAAGATCTCTCGGCCCGACATCCCGAAAAGGTGACAGAGCTGGAGGTCCGATGGAACGCCTGGGCGATGCGATCGGACGTCGTCCCCTACCCTCCAGCTCGACCGGCAAAAAAGTAAACCAGGCAGAAGGCCCTTCGCTGGTCGGCCACAAATGTGCTCCGATTCTTCGGCCTGACTTCAATCGGGCCTTCTCACAGAATGACCCTTCGGCGAGATGCTGGACTTATGGTCCTTCGATGACTAGGACCATCGCCTCAACGAGTTTCCCGCGGCCAACCTCAGCAGGTTTCGGACGAGTTCGATGCTCGGCCGAGTAAAGTCATCGTATGCCATTCCAATGGAGATGAAGGGATCGGGCTCATGAAGAGCCACCCATTCGTCCACACACCGGCTAACCTGGTCTCGGGCAATCCCGGAGGCGGTCGGAACGGCGACGACAATCCGGGCCGGGTCGTGTCGCCGGAGAGCCGCCGCTGCCTGGGAGAGGGTGTGTCCGGTGGTCGCGCCCTCGTCGACCAGGATCACCGTGCGGCCTCGGATCACGGCCGCCGACCGGTCTCCCCGATAACTCAATTCGAGCTCACGCAACTCGCGGAACCCTTGCTCAGCGACCTCGCGCAAGACGCGATCGCTGATCCGAAGGTCCCGGATCACCGACTCGTCGAGAATCCAGGCCCCTCCCGCGGCAACCGCTCCCAGCGTGACCGACTCCAGTCCAGGCGCCCCCAACCTGCGGACAACGCAGATATCCAGAGGCGCGTTCAGTGAGAGTGCAACCTCGAAGGCAACCGGTACGCCGCCCCTGGGCAGGCCCAGCACCAGGAGATCGGTCCGGCCAGCGTAACCATGGAGCTTTCGAGCCAACTGCCGACCCGCATCGCGACGATCGCGGAAAAAAACCTGCTTGGCGGACTCGAAGGCCATGATGTTTTCTATTCTCATGTTGGTGCCCTCTTACAATCTACCTGCCGGCGCAGAACGGCCAGTGCAGGAGGTCCCGTCGCTCGTGGCTTGCTCAAAATCGTGGTCCTATGTGTCCCGGCTGAGGCCGTTGATCGATTCGAGTTTTCCCAGCGGCCGGCACCAAATATGAGCGGTGAAGGCGGCCTGAAATCTCCGTAATACCAGTGGATTTACAATTCGAGGATTGTGACCCCCTTGTGAGAACCACGGTATGGCAGCGTTTCAACCTACCGCCATGATGGATTGGCGAGCCGCATTTCAAACCGACCGGGCGATCTCCTCGTAGAACGAGGCGATTCTTGGCAATACGGCCTCGACGCTGTACCGCTCGTCGATCATTCGTTCCGCGGCCCGGCCGAGGTAACGGAAGGCTTCGGGGTTATCCAGAACGCGGAGCGCTTCATCGGCGAGCCCCTCCACGTCATCGAATCCGGCGAGCAGGCCGTTCTCACCATGGGCGATCATCTCCAGAACCGGAGGAGTCGCCGATGCCAGAACGGTGCAGCCACAGGCCAGGGCGTTCATCATCGACCAGCTCAGGACAAACGGTGTTGTCAGGTAAATATGTAGATCGCTCCGGCTAAGAATCCGCACCAGGTCCTCCTCCAGGATCTGGCCGGTGAAGAGAAAGCGGTCCAGGTTGTACGGTCGCTCGGCGAGAACCTGCTCGCGGAATGTCCTCGCGGACGGATCGTTTGCTGCACGTCCGTAATACGTCCGATCGGCACCGACGACGACGAAGATCACGTCATCGCGGGCCGCACAGATCCGGTCGGCGACCCGCATGAAAATATCGAAGCCCCGCGTTGGCTCAAATCCGTAGGAGACGTAAGTCACGACCGGCGTTCCGGGCGGGATCGGCCGGCCGGCGATGGAGCGCAACGGCCCCCGTCGGCGATACCAGAACGTCCGATCAATTCCATCGAAGATGGTCCGGATCTTGGGACGATACTCAGCGGGAAACGTGCTCCGCTGCCACTCTGTCGGGCTGATTCCGGCGGTGGCCGCTTCGAGGTTCAGGAGGGTCGTGGCATTGTAGGTCCGGTGCATCCGGCGATCCTGTTCTGTCGGCGGAAATTCTGGGCGGAAGTCCAGCTCGGAGCCGTGCGGGCGGTAGAAGTACTCGCAGTAGGCCAGCAACGGGCACCGGAAATAATCGGCCAGGAACAGCGCATTGCCGAAGAACGAGTGGCCGACGATCAGGTCCGGCCGAATCTCCGGCCGGGCCCGAACCGCATCCAGCGCACCCTGGTTGTTCCACATCGAGATCTCAAAATGAAGGCCGCAGGTATGCGTCTGTGCGGAGGCCCCCCGGGCCCGGTAAGGTACCAGCCGGACTCCTCGATGAATCAGGTCGCCGTTTGCACTCACACGAGTCGCGGCCTCCGACTGCTCGGGGCCGCCAAGCCCCAGATTCACCGGTCGACCGTCCGCGAGAGCCTGCTGGTGCCTGTCGGCGATCCGTGAGTACGCAAACGTGCAGGTATGCCCATCTCGCTCAGCCAGCGAGTGGGCAATCTGGCCGTACTGCCCGGGGTACTCTTTATGGACGAAAAGAATCTCCATGGAACGATCATCCTCGGGACTCGGCCCCCTCGGCCATGATGACAGTGCGCCGGCGGTCGCGCAGACGATCCCGGAGAATCTCCAGGTTCCTCGCCGCCTGAGTATCGTTTGGCGCAATCGCCAGAACATCCAGTAACGCTTGTTCGGCGGCGGCCGGGTCGCGTCCCTCCAGTAGAAGAACGTGGCTCAGCGCCTGTCGGGGCCGCAACGACCGGGGCACCACCTTGATGAGACGCAGCAGCAGTTCGCGGGCCTGGTGGAATTCCCGGCGAGCCAGCATCCCGCGTGACCGCAGGACCGCCGCGTCCTCCGACCTTCCGAGGTGCGCGTCCACGTGCCGGGCGACCCGCTCCAGGTCGGGCCACCGCCCGGTTGACAGGTACAACTCCCCCAGCTCGAGCCAACCTCGGGCAAAACCAGGCGCCTCGTCGAGGAGATCACGCCAGTGGGCCTCGGCGTCCGAGTACCGGCGGAGGCTTCGAAAGAGAATCGCCAGGTGATGACGGGCGTATCGAGAAAGGTCCGCTTCCAGCGAGGCCGGATAGATTCCCGGTCGGGTCGCAAGCCGGCGGAGGAGGGCCTCGCCTCCAGGCAGGTCCTGGGCGTCGGGAAGGAGGTAAGCCTCCTGGCCCCGCAGCTCCTCGTTGTCCGGATATCGTTCGCGGCCGGCTCGGCAGACGGCAAGGGCCTCGTGGGGCCCAGAGGTCCGAAAGAGCGCCTGGGCCGTCATCGCAAAGAGCTTCGGCCCGTAGGAGGCGCCCACACCCACCAGCCCGAGCGCCCGGCGAAGCGGGCCGAGAGCGGCCTCGTCATCGCCGAGCATCTCAAGGAAGAGGCCAAGCGTGTACTGAATGTATGGGTCGACGGGCCGCTCCAGCGATTCCATCCGCGCCAGTCGCAGATTCCGCTCGATCTTCCGGCGATGGAGACTTGAGTCCTCATAGCCCGGGTGCTGGATCTGAATGTCCGTCTCGCGCAACTCGCCTCCGGCGCGGCGGATCGAGAGCGATATCTGCTCGTAGACGCGGTGCTCCCATCGGATCTCGGGAGATCGCGGGAACAGTCGAACCTGCGGGACCACCTTATCATCGTGGCGGATGGGCCCCTTCAGTGTCGATTGCCTGAGGCAGACCTGTTTCATGATGTAGCCGGCTCTCTCGTCGCCCAGGCTCTCCAGAAGCCTCGCGAGCCGACGGCGGCCATCGGCGTCGAATCGCTCGTCGGCGTCGAGCCAGAGAATCCAGCGGCCCCGAGCATGATCCAGGGCCTCGTTCCGGGCTGCCGAGAAGTCGTCGATCCAGTGGAAGTCGTAGACCCGGGCCCCGAATTCGAGGGCGATCTCCCGCGTCCGATCGACCGAGCCGGTGTCGACGATGACGACCTCGCCCACGAGATCCGAGACCGATTGCAGGCAGGCCGCCAGATTCGTTTCCTCATCCTTCACGATCATCGTCAGAGAGACGTCGGATCTCATGGTTCGCCCCTTTGTGGGAGCAAATTCTCTCACGAACTCACAAGAGAATTCGAGCGATCAATTTTCGGCCATCGCCCGATGGAACCCAGCACATCGGGCCGGGGTCCGTTTTGCGGGAGCCCGGGGCGACGCAACGTGCAGGGGCCAGGAGGGGGGGCCGCCTGGCGATCTGCTCGTCGGTTCGCCCCGGGATACGGTTTCGGAGTTTACGGGACATCCCGGTCCAGGGCTCCGGCGTCTGATTTACCGGGGCGGGGAATGAAGAAATCCCCGCCCCGGCCAGCGATCATCGCATCAGCCGATGAACGCCAGGTTTTTCTTGTGCACACCGAGCGCCGACGTGCCGTCCTGGCCAACGGTCGTTCCCTGGGCGACGATCGCGCTCAGGGCGGCGTCGACCACGGCCGTCCGCGGTCCGGAGGTGGTGTTTGGAGTCGTGCTGGCGGTTGTCTGGACGAGAGGCGAGACGCCGATCGGCCGGCTCGCCAGCGAGATCGAAGTAGCCCCTGCCGGCGGATCGGTGACGATCGCCGTCGAGTTGTAGATCACCGCGAACGGACGCCCCGTGGTCGGGCCGCCGTCGGTGTCGTAGGCGATGACCAGGATCCGGTACGAACCCTTGAGGGAGTACGTATGGCTCCCGACCACGCTCACCAGTGTCCCCGCGGGATCCCCGATCGGCGAGGGCGACGTCAAGAAGTTCGACGCCGCGGACGACGAGCCGTCTCCCCAGTAGATCGTTGCCGTGTAATCCGACGGCACGCCGTTCGGATCCGCATCGACGAACTGTCCGACCGAGATCGAGCCCGAGTTGACCCCGGTCGTCAGTGGGATGTTCGTCGCCGGATAGGTCGGCGGGTTGAGAGCCGTCAGCGGAGCGTCCTTGACGGAAATGGTCGTGTTGGACGCAACGGTGCTCTGACCGCCATCGTCGGTGATCGCCACCGTGACGTGGTAGCCGGCCGTGTTCTGCTCGAGGTACATGTGGGTCCCGTAGACATTGAAGAGTCCGGCGTTGTTCGCCGGCTGGACCGAGCCCGCCGACGTGCTGCCGTCGCCCCAGTTGATGACGGCCGTGTAGTCCGCGCCGGGGGACGGCGGAACCTCGTTGAGGGCGGACGTGTTGGCGTCCTGGAACGTCGCGACCCCGATGCTGCCGGTCGAGGCGCCTTCGGTGGCCGTCAGAGTCTGGGCCGTGCCGGTCGAGGTCAGAGCCGCATCGTTGACCAGGATCGACGGGCTTGCCGTTGCGGTCACGGTCGGGCTGGTGGTCGGCCGGATGCCGTCGGTGTCCCACACCTGGACCGAGGCCACGAACTTGCCCGTCGCCTGGTGCAGGCTCTCCTCGGTGTAGTTATGGGTCGCCTGAACGTAGAACTCGCCCGGGATCGGATGGTGGTTGCTATCCAGGACCGGGACGAAGTTCGACGCGTTCAGCGCCGAGGTCGAGCCGTCGCCCCACGAGACGGTCCCGACGTAATCGCTTGGATTGCCGCCCGGATCGCCATCAACCAGTGTCGCCAGCGTGATGGTGGACGAGCTGCCCTCGGTCACGGTTGTGCCGGACGACGGGGTCAGCGAGATGGCGGCGTCATTGACCGCGATCGTATTGACGATGCTGGTTGTCGACCGGGGCACCGACGGCGGAGTGCCGAGGTGCTGATCGGTGTCGGTGATCTGGGCGGTCACCTGGTAAGGCAGGCTTCCTGGGCCGCTCAGCGAGCCGTTGGGGCGTTCCTCGGCGTAGGAATGCGTCCCCATGACGATGAACGGCGTGTTGAGCCCGCCGGGCTGCGAGAGGTTGCCCGTCGAGGTCTGGCCGTCGCCCCAGGAGATCGTCACCGTGTAGTCGCCAACAAGCTGGCCGTTGGGATCGGCGTCGGTGAACGTTCCGAGCTCGACCGTGAAGGTATTGCCCTCGGTCTGAGCGGCGATGGCCGTCGCGACCGAGGAGAGCGGTGCGTCGTTGACCACCACGGTCGGGTTGACCGTCACTGCGGCCCGCGGCACGGCCGGAGTCGACGAGAGGTGCTGGTCGGTGTCGGTGATCGTCACCGAGAACGGCGGGCTGCTGGTGCCGCTGAAGACACCGTCCTCAACGAAGAGGTGGCTCCCGTAGACGTCGAACTG
>DAHZZC010000355.1 GCA_027435495.1 Planctomycetales bacterium | reverse complement strand
CTGGTGATCGCGGCGAGTGTTGGCTTTCGGTCGTGGAGGAACTTCCGCGCTCAGTACCCTTTCATCGCGGAGCGGGGCCGGTCCGAGGGGATTCCCGCGCTCGAAAGGGGAGACTTCGACCTTGCCTACCAGCTCCTCTCGGCCGCTCGATCGGCCGTCAATGCCCTCGGCGGTGCCGTTGAGGGAGCCGCCGAGATCCAGCAGGCCGCCAGCGAGGCTGCCGTCTTCAACGACCTCTGCCCGGAGCCTCTGGAGGAACTGCTCGAACAGGCGGGTCGGGCCTCAGCCCGGGGCGACTGGGAGACGAACCTCGAGAAGCTCTACAGGGGGCGATACTTCCTGTTCGACACGACGGTGGTCGCGACCCCAGCCGACGGCGGTCGTTACGAAATTGCCTACACCGTCTTCCCAGCGGGCGAGGCGAGCCGGTTCGGCGATGGGAATTTGCCCCTGCCCGATCGCTACGCCCGGATCGACCTGACCGGCTTCCGCCTCTTCGAACTGGCCGAGCCGGCGAAGGGGGCGCGAATCGCGTTTGGGGCGAAGCTGCGCTCAATCGACTACGAGAGCGAGGCCAAGCAATGGGTCGTCCGCATCGAGCCCGAAGGCGGTGCCTTCATCACCCATACCGAAGCACTCCGGGCGATCGGATGGCCCTCGCCTCAGATGGTCGAACTGCCGAAGGAGGACCAGCCATGACCCGATCCACGGGGATCCTTCTGGCCTGCGTCCTCGTCACGGCCCCCGCCGTCACGCGGGCCCAGCCGTCGGTCACCACCCCGACGCTGGTCGAGCCCTCGGACCTCGCCCGACGCGTCGAGCTCGTCGGCCAGGAGGTGCTGGTCGACGACCGGGTCGCCTTCTACGTGACCCGGGGCGGCAACGACGACGACGAATTGCAACTCAAGCGAACGCCGGTCACGTTCCTGGTCCCCCGGCGGCTTCGGCCCGCTCAGACTCGGATGGTCTCGGCGGTCATCCGCGGACGGTTAGAACGACAGAGCAAACAGCTCGTCTGCCGGGTCGAGGCGATTGAGCTGAAGCCGCCCGACCTTCAACGTCTCGAAGGGGCCCTGGCGCAGCTTCGGCCAGGCGATTACCGAACGCGACGCGCCTGGGCCCGATGGGCCGAGCACCGTGCCACTGCCTTTCACGACGAGCCCCTGGCCCGCCGAGCCCGGGCGCTGGAGGCCGAGGCGCTGAAGATCGAGGGCGAGATGAAGCGGGTCACTGTGGATGCCCCCGAGCAATGGCTCAGGATGGCCCACGAGGCCCGGGATCGGAAGGTCGCCGAGCCCGAGCCCTCGGCGCTGGCACATCGGGCCCTCCGGGCCCGGCTTGCCTCGGCCGACGGCCTGGCCGCACTCCGGATGGTCGCCTCCGAGGTCGACGCGTTCTTCCCCGGCGCTGGCCGCGATCGCGAGTCGGCGAAGGTTTCCCTCAAGCGCTGGGAGGCCCAGTACGCCGACGACCCCGCCTCAGCCTATCGCGAGGCGTCTGACGCGATCCGGAAGGCTATGGACCGCCGCCTCTGGGCCGATGTCCGCGCCCGGATCTTTGAGGCTGAACCCGTCGCCGACCTCCCCACTGCGATCGCCCTCGCCGACCGCTCCGCCGAGCAACTCCCCGAGCGTTTCGATCTGCCCGCGAAGCTCGTCGAGCAGGGGATCGTTGCCGCGAGGCGAGACCTGGGGACGCTCCGACAGGACGAGGTTCGCCGGCTCGCCGACGTCTACCGCGACCGCCTTCGACGTCCCGAGGAGGCCCGGCAGGTTCTTCGCGACTGGCTCGACCGGAAGCGATCGAAGCTCAGTGATTCCGACGCCGAGGGACGCGTTGCGCTGGCCCCGCTCTATGAAGAGATGGCCGGAGACCGGGTCACGGCCGTCGAACTGCTCCGTAAAGCCTGGGAGATCGATCCAAACTCGCGCGAGACCGCCGAGGCGTTCCGCCTTCGTGGCTACCGTCGCGAGAAGGACAAATGGGTCGAGGCCGCCGCACAGGCCCCGTCCGCCCCCGTCGAACCGGTCCGGGCAACGGCCGCCTCGGCCAGCCTCATCGGCCTGACCGCCGACGAACTGAAGCGGCGATTGATCGCGGAACCGACCTCACGCAGCTATGTCGCCTCCCGGGGACGGCTGATCGAGCAGCGGGTCTATCTTGACACGGGCTCGGTCCGTTATGTAAATCTGCTTCGCACTCCAGGAGAGTCGCAACCTCGGGTCATCGCCGATTACACCTTGCCCCGGAACGCCCGGAAGGAAGTCCCGCACCAGGTCCCATGACGCCCGACCGAAGCCGGTCGAGATCCTCGCCCCCGCAAGGGCCTAGAGCTCGTTTGACACCGATCCGGGCGAGATTGCGAAGTAATATGAAGAGCCGAGGGCGGATTCTGATGCGGGCCCAAGCCCGACCCAACTCCCCCTCGACCATTGTTTAACCGAACGGAACCGGCCAGGCTGTCGGCTTCTTCCGATCCTCCTTCGGCCCCTCGGCGGGGGCCGTCTCGCCACCTCGGGGACAACGGATCTTTCCGATCCGCCGGATGTCCGGGTTGCGGATGAAGATTTTTGGAAATTCGGGCAACCCCTTGCCCGGCCACGACGTATTATTCCTGGAGACCGGCGGTCGGGCCGCCTGTCTCTTGCCAGCGGCGCATAATGTGCTAGTTGAGGTCATCCCTTTTGCCCGCACGAGCGGAACCACGAGGCGATCCTCACTGTCAGCCCGGCTCCGGCACTGCCACCCAGTTCGAGGACTGATCCTCTTTCATCGAACGTCTTTCCGGCCGATCGTGTCGACTGGGGATAGCTGAAACGCCGGGTCTGTCTGTCGGCCTGATTCCGACCACCGAGATCCGCGAGTGATAGACACCAGGAGGTGTTAATATGGCCCGCAAAGACGCCTTACTTCGACTGACTAGCCGGTTGATCGCCCGGAGAGATGCGCTGCGCAAGGCCCTCAACGGCGACCTCGATAGCTTCCGCAAATTCTCCGAGTTGAGCGTTGTCGGCGATAACGTCGATGCCGCCGTGGACTCGGCCAACGACGAGATCTGCTCGCAGTTGGTGGAGATCGAGAGCCGTGAGCTCGGGCAGATCGAGCATGCCCTTCAGCGGATCGCCGCTGGAGTTTACGGTCGTTGCGAGTTCTGCGGCGCGAAGATCTCCGAGGCCCGGCTCAACGCCTTGCCGTACACGAATAGCTGCATCGATTGCCAGCGTGAGAATGAGCGGTCTGGTCATGGTCATTACCACGAACCCGACTCCCGCCGCTGGGCGAAAATCTATGACAAGCCGTCCGACGAGGGCGAGACCGATTCGCCGATCAACCTCAGCGATTTCGAGATGGACTTCAGCGAGTCGCGCTGATGCGGACCGTAGCCCTCGCCACGAGCGCGTGGGCGTCGCCCGGGAGATCCTCGAAGGCCGCCGGAGTCGTGTACTCCGGCGGCCTTTTTTTGGTGCGGTTGCTGGCATGATGCTAGATGTCATCCCGGCCGCGTCTCAGGCGACCCAACATTTGCCCCGGCCTCAGAACCTTTGTCCTGCTTTCTTCACGGCCTCGCTGCGGAGCTCCGCCCCCCGGCCCGATCCAGCAGTCGGTCCAACCCGGCCCACAGGGCCTTCCATTCGGCGCCATCGGGCGACGGCCAGGACCCGCGACCAGCCCGCGCCCTTCTCGTCCCGGCCGCGGCGGCGGATGGCGGTCCATCGGTCCTGGGCCGCGACCACCTGGCTCCATCGGGTCGTTGGGAACGGGGATTTCGAGGATGGGCCGGCCTCGGGGTCAGACATGATGGAACTTATCGAAGTCGCTCGGCCAATCGGGTCGTTACCCACCTCACGCCCGGCACTTTCACCGATTTCACGGCATCTCGGGCTGGTATTCAGTTGTCTGGATACAACGAGTCGGTCGGGCCGTACCGAAAGCGGTCGACCCACCTCGCTTTGACTTGCCCCGATGGCGAGAAGTATATTAACCGACGAGGGCGGGCTTTGACGACCGTCTCGCTCGTCGGCTGGCGGAGGAGTTTGGTGTCGCAAGGAAATCGCCCTCAAGGAGTTCCGTTGATGCTCTCGCGATCTTCCGCGGTGATCCTCTCGTTGACCTCGATGAGCGTCGGGATTCTGCTGGGGATCGTGCTCTCCAACGGCGGCCCGACCGTCTCCGCCCAGGTCGCGACCCCCGCCCGGGGCGAATCGTCGAAGACCACGGCCGCTCCGACGGCACCCACCCCGGCGCCGGCTGTCCGACGGAACGACGAGGCGGTGTACGACGTCCTGACCCGGCATTACGAGGAGTCGTTCCAGCGGATCGATCGGACGTTCGAGCTGGTCGCGCGGGCAGTCGCGCCCACGGTTGTCCACATCGTGGCGCAAAAGAACGTCCGACTCGACGAGGGGCGTCGCAACCGCCAGTTCGAGGAGACGGGCTCCGGCGTAATCGTCCGGAGCGAGAGACAGCCGGGGCTCTTCGTCCTGACGAACCACCACGTGGTTGACAACGCGAAGCCGGCCCGGATTCGGATCTTCCTCCGCGACGGCCGATCGCTGCTGCCGGCGAAGGTCTGGAGCGACGCGATGGCCGATATCGCCGTGATGAAGCTGGAGCGAGACGACCTGCCGGCCGCCCGAATGGGAAACAGTGACGAGGCGGCCGTTGGATCCTGGGTGATGGCCCTGGGAAGTCCGTTCGGGCTGACGCACTCGGTGAGCCAGGGGATCATCAGTGCCCGGGGCCGGCACATGGAGGAGCTTGACGACGTCAAGAACCAGGATTTCCTCCAGACTGACGCCGCGATCAATCCGGGGAACTCGGGCGGTCCGCTGGTCAACATGAAGGGGGAGCTGATCGGGATCAACAACTCAATTGCGTCCAATGGTGGTGGGAACGAGGGGGTTGGGTTCAGCATTCCGATCAACCTGGCCCGATGGATCATGAACGAGCTGATTGTGAACGGCCGGGTCAATCGCGGCGCGCTTGGGGTGGAGCTGGACGAGTTCACGGCCGACGATGCCTCGAAACTGGGGATCGAACGGCCACGGGGGGCACGGATTCGGGAAGTTCGGGACGGTTCGCCGGCGGCTCGAGCGGGGCTTCGCGGCGGCGATGTCGTCCTGC
>DAHZZC010000354.1 GCA_027435495.1 Planctomycetales bacterium | reverse complement strand
ATTACGACGTCGACATCGCCTCGGCGAAGGCCTCCCTCGAATCGGCCGAGGCGAGCGTCCGCCAGGCCCGGATCGACCTCGGCTATTGCCGGATGAGCTCGCCGATCGACGGCCGGATCGGCGAGGCCAAGGTCAAGCTCGGCAACCTCGTCGGCCCGGCCTCCGGCGGCGGCGAGATGACCGAGCTCGCGAGCGTCCAGCAACTCGACCCGATGGGCGTCGACGTCGAGGTGCCCTCGCGCTACCTCACCCGGGCCACTCGGCTCGTCAAGGATGGGCTCCCGCTCTCGATCTCGAAGGAAGGCATGGAGGGCGAGCCGATCGAAAAGCACTCCGGCGTCGCCGACTTCATCGATAACTCCATTGACCCAGGGACCTCGACCTTCCTGGTCAAGGCGACCGTGGCCAACCCCGACGGATCGCTCCTCCCCGGCGAGTACGTCAAGGCTGATATCGTCGTCGACCAGTTGAAGGATGCCATTGTTGTCCCCGAAGCAGCGATCGTCGAGACGCAGGCCGGTCTGACAGTCTACACCGTCGACAAGGCGGACCGCGTGGACGTTGTCCCGGTCAAGATTGGGGTCATTGAGGACGGAATCGCCACAATCCAGTCCGGGATCGAGCCCAGGACACGCGTGATCGTCGGGCGGCTAGCGACGATCCGCCCGGGCGACACCGTGAAGGTCGTTCCGTACGGCGAGGACGTCGCCGACAGGCGGCCCTGACCGGCCCCCCCTACCCCGCACCTCGACCTATCAACGTGCCTTGATGCTATTCGGAGTCGCCCCACCGTGGTCAACTTCTTCATCGGTCGGCCGATCTTCGCGACGGTCCTTGCCCTGCTGATGCTCATGGTCGGCGGGATCTGCGCCTTCCTTCTGCCGATCGCGCTCTATCCGCCGATCGCGCCACCACAGGTGCAAATCACCACGACCTACACCGGCGCCGGTGCCGAAACCGTCGCGAAGACCGTCACGACCCCGATTGAGCAGCAGATCAACGGCACCAAGGGGCAGATCTATTTCAACTCCGACAGTACCAGCAACGGCCGGTCGAGCGTGGTCGCTACCTTCGATGTCGGGTACTCGCAGGACATCGCCGCCGTCGATATTCAAAACGCCGTCCAGACCGCCCAGGCCCAACTCCCCGATGAGGTGAAGCAGTTCGGCGTCACGATCAAGAAGACGTCGACGGATATGGTTTGCGTCGTCAACCTGATTTCACCGGACGGCCGGTACGACGCTACCTTTCTCGACAACTACGGCCAGATCAACGTGGTGGACGTCCTCAAGCGCATTCCGGGCGTCAGCGACGTGAACCCGTTCGGCCGCAAGTACGCGATGCGGATCTGGCTCGACCGCGATCGGATGGCAAGCGAGAAGATTTCGCCAGCCGAGGTTATCCAGGCCGTCCGCGACGAGAACCGGCAAGCCGCGGCGGGGAAGATCGGCTCGATGCCCATCCCGGCCGGGCAGGTCCGGGAATACCCGATCGAGGTCAAGGGGCGGCTCACGAAGCCGACCGAGTTCGAAGAGATTATCGTCCGGCGCCGGGATGACGGATCGATCGTCCGGGTCCGCGATGTCGCCCGCGTCAAGCTGGATTCCGAAACCTACGACACTGCTGGCTGGCTCAACGGCAAGCCCGCCGGCACGATTCCGATCTACCAGCTCTCAAATGCCAACGCGCTCGATATCGTGGCGAAGGTTCGTGGCGAGATGGAGCGACTGAAACGCGGTTTCCCGCCCGGACTCGAATACCGGATCGCCTACGACACCACGCTCTATGTCCGCGAGAACATTCAGGAAGTCGAGCATACGCTCCTCGAAGCGTTCCTCCTGGTCCTGATCGTCGTCTTCCTCTTCCTGCAAGGGGTCCGGGCGACGATCATCCCGATGCTCGCCATTCCGGTCTCGCTCGTGGCGACGTTCGCGATGATGGCGGCGTTCGGCTTCTCGCTCAACACCTTGACGCTCTGCGGTCTGATCCTCGCCATCGGCCTTGTTGTGGACGACGCGATCATCGTGGTCGAGGATATCGAGAAACACCTCGGGCGGGGATTGCTCCCGATCGTCGCGGCACGCGAGGCGATGTCCGAAATCACGGCACCGATCGTCACGATCGCGCTGGTGCTGGCTGCGGTTTTCGTCCCGGTGGCGTTCATTCCGGGGCTCACTGGCCGGCTTTACAACCAGTTTGCGATGACGATCGTCTTCTCCTTTTTGTTCTCGGCATTTATCTCTCTCACGTTCACGCCAGCGATCTCTCGGGTCTTTCTCCGAGGCAAGCACGGCCCACCGCGGTTCATTCTCTTCCGCTGGTTCAACCGCGGGATGACGTGGCTGGAAGACTCTTACGATGGCTTCCTGGAGATGGCCGCCCGGCACTGGTGGGCCGTCGTGATTCCCTCGCTCGGCCTGCTGGCACTAACTGTCTGGATGGTCTACGAGCGTCCCAAGGCATTCGTGCCGACGGAGGACCAGGGCTACCTCGTGGTCGCGATCCAGGCCCCCGAAGGGACCAGTCGTGAGGCGACCTCGCGGGTCGCACAGGCCGCTGGCGCCATTGCCCAGAAGCTCCCCGGCACCCGCGATGTTCTGACCCTCGACGGCTTCGACCTCATCAACTCGCTCAACCAATCCAACACCGCGACCATGTTCGTGATCCTCGATGACTGGGCCGAACGTTCGACTCCCGAGCGGCGTGCCGAGGCGCTGGCGCGTCAGCTCCAGCGCAAGATGATTGAGGGAATTCACGAGGCGAGCGTGGCGGTCCTGCTGCCCCCTTCGATCCGAGGGCTGAGCCAGACCGGCGGCCTCGAGTTGATGATCGAGGACCGTGACGGGAGGGGTGTCGAGGCGTTAGCTTCGGCCGTCGACACCTACCTCGACGCCGCCCGGAAGCGCCCCGAGCTGGCCGCCGCGTTCACCTCGTTCTCGACGGCTGTCCCCCAGCTCCGGTTCGAGCTCGATCGGATCAAGGCACGCCGGCTCGATGTCTCGGTCTCCGACGTTTTCGCTGTCCTTCAGGCAAACCTCGGCGCCTATTATGTGAATGATTTCAATCTCTACGGCAAGACCTGGAAGGTGATAGTCCAGGCCAACGAAACCGAAAGGCAGAAGCCCGAGGATATCCTCCGACTCTGGGTGATCAATAAGAAGGGGGATCGCGTTCCCTTCGGCGCACTCGGCGTGGTGAAGCGGACGCTTGGTCCGATCGACGTGCCGCACTACAACATGTACGATGCCGCCCGGATCACCGGTGTGCCGGCGCCTGGGTACAGCAGCGGCCAGGCCGTCGCTACGATGGAGAAAATGGCTTCTGGGCTTCCGGACGGCTTCGGTATCGAGTGGACCGGAGTGACGTACCAGGAGAAGAAGACCGGCGGACTGGCCGGGCTGATCTTCGGGCTCTCGGTTGTCTGCGTATTTCTTTTCATGGCAGCCCTGTACGAGAGCTGGATTCGGCCGGCTGTGATCATCCTGACGGTCCCGCTCGCGATCTTCGGGGCGATGCTGGGCCTCTGGCTCTTCGAGATGCCGCTCGACGTATTCGGCCAGATCGGGCTGGTCATGTTGATTGGGCTGGAGACGAAGAACGCGATCCTGATCATCGAGTTCGCCGTCGAGCTGATGGAGAAGCGCGGGATGAGCATCCTGGAATCGGCGAAGGAGTCGTCTCGGCAGCGGCTCCGGCCGATCCTGATGACCTCGTTCGCATTCGTCTTCGGTGTCCTGCCGATGGCGAGGGCGACCGGCGCCGGGGCCTACAGCCGCAACTCACTCGGCGTGGTGATTGCGTTCGGGATTGCGGTCAGCACGATCATCGGCCGGCTGGTGATCCCGGTGTATTATGTTCTCGGCGAGCGAATCCGGGCCCGCCTCGGCGGTCATCTACCGGACATCGCCAGCCCCCTGCCCGAGAAAACCAAGGCAGGCGAGGTCGCGGAGCTGGCCGCATCGTGAGGCGATGATGCGTTTCCCGTTCTGGTGCCCTCGTTGCGGTCGTCGATTCGAGGCGCGTCGCGATCAGGTGGGGCGACGGGCGCGTTGCCGTACGTGCAGGACCCTCCTGCGGGTGCCTGAGCCGCTTGAATCGTCCGAGGCGGAGGCGCCGTTGATCGACCCGATAAGCCTTGTCGACGCCTCCGTGATCTCACCGACCCGATCGACGCCCCCTCCCCTGCCCCATTCGGAAGTTCGCCGGAAGCGCGAGGCGACCGCGATCGATGCTCTTCGCGACTTCTTCACGGGCGGCTTCCAAGTCGAGAGCATCGCCACGCTGCTGGTCGTCCTCAGCGCGGCAGACGTGTTCCTGACCTATACACTGCTACGATCGAGCCCGCAGTTCTTCGAGTCGAACCCTGTCGCCGCCTGGATTTTCCATCGATGGAACATCGCTGGGATGGCGATCTTCAAGTTCGCGGTCATCGGCTTCGCGATTGCGATCGGCGAATACATCGAGCGGAGACGTCCCGGCTTGGGAAAGCTCGTGCTGGCGATTGGATGTCTTGCGGCGGCGGCCGTGCTCTGGCACGGACTGAGTCTCTATTTGGGTCTCGCCGGGGCAAATCCGGATGAGGGATGAGGCCCTCCCATCGCTCGGCCTCAGGATTGTTTGAGGATTGTGAAGCGGTCGACCACGCCGCCGTGGTGGTCTACCTGAGTGCCGACGAGCGTCAGGCCATCGATCTCAAGGAGAAAGGTTCCAAGTCGGCGGACACCGCGGCGGTCCTGGTCTCCCTCGGGGAGTTCGACCATCACCGGGTGGCCGAGCCGGTTGTCGTGGGGATTCGAGGGGTCGGCCGGCTGCTCGGCGCCTGCCGTTCCGGTCACGACCACGACCAGCCCCGAATGAGGCCCCCTGCCCTTCACGATGGGCGAGGTTCGGCCGTCGCTCTTGTGCTTCCGATGGCGGGCCGGGTCGAACGTTGAGCGGGGACCATGGTGGCCGTCGAGCAGGTACGACCGCTGATACGTGTGGTCGTGCCCGTTCAGTAGCAGGTCGACCCCGTGCGCCTCGAGCACTGGAAGAAGCTGCTCGCGGACCTCAACGAGAAATCCGTTGGTGTCTGACTCGTACTTGCCGTCGCAATACGGCGGGAAGTGCTCGGCGACAATCCGCCAATCGCCCTTCGCCTCAGCGAGGTCGCGTTCCAACCATCGACGCTGCGGCGAGGATGCCTCCTTCCACTCGGCCTTCCAGAGATCCAGCACGGTGAAATGGATATTCGCGTGATCGAACGAATAGTAATTGGAACAACCTGACGGGACGCCGCCGGCCTCGCCGTGCTCGGGGACGGTGAAGATGCCGAAGTAGTCGTCGGTCAGCTCGTGGTTGCCGATGCAGGGCCAGACGGGAATCCGGCGCAGTTCGTCCCGGTAGACGGAGAACACCGCGGTCTGATATTCGGCGTCGGTCCCGTGGCCGTAGGCGTTGTCGCCGAGCAGGAAGATGCCGTCGATCGGCGGTCGGCCGCGGTCGAAACGGCGGAAGCCGTTGCGGGCCGAGATCGACTTGCCTGGGTTGCCGGTGCCGACGCGATTGGTCCCACAATCGCCCAGGACCCAGAAGCGCGAGGGCGAGGGCTGGCCAGGGACGGGTGCTGTCCGGAAGGAATGGAACTCATCAGCACCAGCAAGGACCGCGGTCGCGGCTTCGATCGCGTAGTAATAGGAGCGCCCGGGTTGTAGGCCCTCGACGACCGCCGACCAGTCCTCGGTTCCCGCGAAGCCTGTCTCCACGAGCTGGGCCGGGACAACGTGATCGAGGGCGTCGAGAGCGTCGCCGTATCGGAGGCGTCCGTCCCTGGCGCCGCCGTCGGTCCGCCATCGGACGACCACACGATCGGGCCCGACGGCTTGCAAATAGGGCCCGCGCCTCAGCTCGCCGGTTGACTCGACCGGCCGCGGGAGCGAACGGCCGGGGATCGCCGGCGCCGGCTGACTGGCAGGTGCCAGGCCAAGTGCAGCCATCGACTGGAAGAACGATCGGCGACGGATCGGGTCCATGGGGCGGGCTCCGATGGCGGGTTCTCAGGGCGTGGAGGATCGTCTCGGGGCGCTCCGACCGGTGCGTCGGTACGTTTCCAGGAGCGCCGTCAGTTCCGCGACGAGGTCGGGCCGATCGGTGTAGCGGTTGCGGGTCTCGCCGGGGTCGTCGCGGAGATTGTAGAACTGGCCGGCCGGCTTACCTGCCTCTGGTGGGATGGACTGAGGGAGCGTGAACCCGCCCGAACCTCGGCCGAGGATCAGCTTCCAGTCCCCGCGCCGGATTGCGAACATCCCGATGAGGGCATGGTGAACGGTTGTCTCGCGGATCGGCCTTGCGTGGGGTTGGTCCAGGATCGCGGGGAGGATGTCGTGGCTGTCCTCGCCTGCATCCTCCGGGAGCCTCTCGCCGACGATCGAGGCGCAGGTTGCCATCAGGTCGACCAGGCAAACGGTCTCGTCGCAGGTCGTCCCGGCCGGGACGTGCCCCGGCCATCGGGCGATCATCGGAACGCGGTGGCCGCCTTCGTGGATGTCTCCCTTCATCCCCCGCCATCGGCCGTTGGGTCGGTGGTCGTATCGGGCGATCACCGAGCCCGTTGGCGCGCCCTCATCGGCGAAGCCGGGCGAACCGTTGTCGCTGGTCAGGATGACCAGGGTGTTCTCCGCCATGCCGTTCCGGTCGATCGCATCGAGGACACGGCCGATGGTATCGTCGAGCTGTGCGACGAAATCGCAAGCTCCGCCGTGGCCGGTGAGGCCGCGGAATCGATCCTGGGGGATGATCGGAGCGTGCGGAGCCGTCATGGCGAAGTAGAGGAAGAACGGTGATCGATCAGGACGGGAGCCCAAAGAATCGAGATACCAGACGACCCGATCGGTCAGGATCGGCAGGCTGTTTCGTTCATCCCAGGGATCGAGGAGCGAATGGGGGAGGCCCTCGATCTTCGTCAGGTGATTGAGGGGCGGTCGACTACCGGTGAAGATCGGTCGGTCGCCTTCGAGCAGGCAGGGGGACATCACCGTGTTCCCGGCCATTCCGAAAAAGTGGTCGAAACCACAGGAGGTCGGCCCCTCGGTGATCGGGCGGTTGAAGTCGATCCCGGCCGGAAAGCCGCGTCCATCGTCGGGAAGTGGCCGATCGCCCGAGGTGGCCCAGTTCCAGCCGAGATGCCACTTGCCGAAGGCGGCTGTCTGGTAGCCGTGCTGCTTGAGCAGGGCTGGCAATGTCAACCGCCCCGACTCGATCAGTGCGGGATCCCAGGAGTTCAGCACGCCGAGCTTCAAGCGAGACCGCCAGGCATATCGGCCGGTCAGGATGGCGTAACGAGTTGGCGAGCAGACCGATGAGGGCGAATGGGCGTCGGTGAAACGGCGGCCCTGCCGTGCCAGCCGGTCGATCCGGGGCGTCGGGGCCTTCGAGTCTGGGTTGAAGCATCCCGGGTCACCGTATCCCAGATCGTCCGCCAGCAAGACCAGGATATTGGGAGGTCCCGACCCCAGGGCCGATGATACCGTGGCCAGATCCATGCCGAGGATTAGAAAAAAGCATTGCATTATCTTTACTTTGCCGAGATGGCGAAATCGGCCTTGTCGGTACCATCCGGCGGTACGTCGAAGGATAACTCGGTGTTGTCGTTGTAGCGTAGAGGGATCGCGCCGATGGACTCTCTGGCTGGTTGCTTGCGGGTCGGCCGGCGTAATTGCTCCTTTAGATCCTTGACTTCCTTGACGGGGTCATATCCTGGGGCGTGGATGTCGGCGATCTCCTTGCGCTGCTTGGAGGGGAGCGACGAGATCCGGACCCGGCACTTGCCGACAACGGCGCCACGTCTGGGAGCTTCGGCCATTGTTTTGAGACTGTATCGGCCGTCGTCATCGGTGATGCCGACTGACTCGGGTCCGGGGTA
>DAHZZC010000353.1 GCA_027435495.1 Planctomycetales bacterium | reverse complement strand
GACCGGCAAGGACTGGCTCGCCTTTTATCGACGTCCGGCCGGCTGAGGCGAATCGTGCTGACGAGGATCGGGTTCGACCGTGGAGGCTCCGGCGAGGGAGCCTTCGCTCTGGTCGCCAGGAAATGGGGATTGCGAGGATCGAACCGATACGGGCGGGAAGATTGGTGCGGCGCCTGTTATCGTGGAGATCCTCTGCCGGGCGACCACGGTTGTCACTCGCCGTCGAGGCGAGGCTCGCCCGGCGAACCGATCCATCACCATCCGAGACTCCCCCATGTCCAAAATCCGATCCGCCTGGCCGATGTCGGCCGCGTTCGTCCTCGGGATAGGCTCGCTCGTCGCGACCGCCGCACCGCCCGATGAGATCGCGACCCATGAAGCCGCCTGCCGATGGGCCGCTCAGCCCCCGGTCCTCGACGGCAAGCTCGACGACCCCTGCTGGAAAGTCGCCGAGCCGATCACCCGGTTCGCCGCGTACTGGGAGGCGAAAACCCCGAAGCCCGGCACCCGGGCCTATCTCGCCTGGGACAACGACGCCCTGTATTACGCCGCATCCATGCCCGACGCCGAACTTCGCGCCTTCGGTAAAGCCCGCAATGATAGCCTCTGGAACGGCGACGTCTTCGAGATGTTCTTCAAGCCCTCCACCGATCGACCCGCCTATTACGAGTTCCAGGCCAATCCGAAGGCGCTCGTCTTCGAGCTGTTTTTCCCCGAGCGCGGGATCTATCCGAAAGACCTCGCCCGATCCCCCGTTCTCGGCAACACAGCAGCCGTCCACATCCAGGGGACGCTCGATCATCCGGGCGACCAGGACGCAAGCTGGACCGTCGAGGGCCGGATTCCCTGGTCGGCCTTCCAGCCGACGGGCGGACGTCCGAAGTCCGGCGACGAATGGCGGTTCGCCCTCTGCCGGTACGACTTCGGCCCCGAGGGAACCAGGCCGGTCCTGATGAGCTCCGCACCCCTCACCCAGCCGAGCTTCCACCGTCATGAGGATTTCGGCCGGCTCCGGTTCGAGGGACCACGCCGCTGAGATGTGCTGGCCGGGTGAGCGGAGCCTACCGGACTCGAACCTCGTAGACCTCGACCGAGGATCGCTCCACCTCTCGGCTCCAGACCTTCTTCACGCGATCGGGGAAGCGATCGACGAACCGGGCGAGCGGGCTCGCCGGCGCGTTCTGGTAGCGTTGGCGGTCGATCAGGAGAAAAACGACCCGGTATCGATCCATCATTCGGGCGATCGCGAGCGGGTCGGCGTCGCGGTCGCCGGGGCGCTCGGTCGAGGCGACGGCCAGGCCCGTCCGACCCGTCATCCAGAAGACTTCGCCCGGGTGCCGGCTCAGAACCGGGCCCGGCCGATCCACCCGCGAGGCCACGTAGGCACACGCCGCATCGTAGTCGCGCTGGTCCGCCTCCGCGGCGCGAGCCCGGGCGCGGATCAGCGAATACGAAGAATACGGGAGGGTCACAGCCAGGACGATCAGAGCGGCGATGGTTCGACGTCGAACCCCCCAACCTCGAAGACACCGGACCACCCACCGAGAGCCGGCCAGTCCCTCAATCCCTCCCACCAGAATGCAGGGAATCATCGGGATCAAAAACCGGCCCGCCTCGGTGAACGGCCAGACCAGCAAGACCAGCAACGTCGAGAGCGGAACCAGCGCCGCGAGTCGACGTTGAGGACGGGCGAGCGCCCGTTTCCATCCGAATCCCACCACCCCCGCCGAGAGCCCGACCCAGAGGCCAACGGCCAGGTCGAGCTTCCAGGATCGGCCAGCGAGCGTCGTCGCGACCTCGACGAACGGTCCGGTGATCTGGTCTGGGAGACGTCTCAAATAAAAGGCAAGCTGGCTGACAAGGCGGTCGGACCAGGAATCACCGCCCGCGACCGCCAGCGCGGCCTGAGTCTGGCCGACGCTCGCCTGCCAGATCAGCCAGGGTGAGACGAGCAGGGCGGCCGTCGCGGCGGAGAGCAACGCGGGTCGGCGGCCTCGCTGGAGTGTGAGGTGGATGAGAATCGCGATGGATAGCCCGACCGCGATCTGTCGGGTGAGGAAACAGGCGGCCAGCAGAACGCCCAGCACGATCGGACCGGCGCCCCGCGACGCGGCAAGGATGGCGAGCTGTCCGAGCAGCATGTAAAGCGGCTCGGACTGGATCGCGCCCCCCGTTCGGGCCCATTGCCAGTTGATCGCCAGCGCGATCGACAGCAGAAAGGCGGCTCGCGCTGGCATCATCCCGCGGAACCAGAGCCAGGCCGCGAGCGTCGCGCCGATGGTGCAGGCCAACGAGACGGAGCGGGCGGCCATCACCGAGACGCCCCCGATCCGCCAGGCCGCCGCGAGCACGAGCGGGTATCCGGGCGGGAAATGGGCGTGGCGAGGACGGTCGGGATGGTCAATCGCCCGGTATCCCTCGCCCTCAAGGATGGCGCGCGCCAGGACGGCATAACCCGCGCCGTCGTATCGGGGGGGCGCGGACCAGGTCGCATGCCGGGCCGCGGCAAGGCCGGCGATCACCGCAATCGTCGCGGTGGGAAGGAGCATCCCGGCGGCTCGGCCCGGTCGCCTCATCACGTCCCACACCTCATGCCCGCAGTCGATCCGGCCCGCGCTTTGCAGGCCGTCGGGACGATTGGATCACCGAGCGGCCGGGGGACGCAAGAGACGATCGCCCGACCCGTCAGCAGCCGGCCGTCGCCGCCTTCCGTGGGGAGACGCGTCGCGAGGGGGTCAGAGCCGCCGACGCAGGGCGCTGGCCGTCGTCGAGCTTGCGAACGGCCCGCATCTCGATCTTGCGGACCCATTCGCGGGTCACGCCGAGCTGGCGGCCGATCTCCTTGAGGGTCAGCGGTGTGGCCCCCTCCAGGCCGTATCGGAGGGCCAGAATCGTCCGCTCGCGCTCGTCCAGGCGGGAAAGCCGGCGGAGGAGCTGGGCGCGGTCGTCCTCGGCCTCGACCGAGGCGCCCGGGCGGTCGGCGTCGTCGATCGCTTCCTCGGGCGACCACCGGTTGATGTCGCCGGAAAGACCGCTCTCCAGCTTGAGCTGCCGCGCCTTGTGAGCCCGGGAGACGAGCATTCGCTGCATCGAGGTCAGACCCAGGGTCGTCGCGATCTCCTCGAAGGTCGGCGTCCGCCGGAGTTCCTTCGCCAGGGCACGCTCGGTCCGCCGCCACCGGGTCATCAGGCCGACCATGTGGGCCGGGAGTCGGATGGTGGTGGTCGTGTTGATCAGGGCGTGGCGGATCGCCTGCTTGATCCAGTAGCTGGCGTAGGTGCTGAACCGGGTGCCGAATTCCGGATCATACTCCTTGGCGGCGCGGATGAGTCCGAGGTTTCCCTCGCCGATCAGGTCGTCGATCGGGATGCCGCGGCCGACGTAGTCGCGGGCGATCTTCACAACCAGCCGGAGGTTGGCCTCGATCATCCGCTGGCGGGCCGCCTCGTCTCCCTGGGCGATCGCCACCGCGAGGTCGCGTTCCTCGGCGGCGGTCAGCAGTGCGTCGTCCTTGATGTCCTTGAGATAAAGGTACAACCCCGTCGTGACACCCATCTCCCGGGATCGCATGACGCTCATTGAAGTCGCTCCCTGTATCCTCATCCGTCGATCGAATGGGGTCCGCACCGCCCCGAGCCTCCTCATCCAGGACCCCGCGCGTCCGACATCTCGCGCGGGGAATCGTCCGTGATCGCTCACGGTGACGCGACGGGCTCCTTGAGGTGGGCCATCCGGGACCCTTCTCCTCAACCTCGATTGCCCGTCCGAAACCGTGCTTCCATCCTCTTAGTTGAGATCCCGGCGCGGATCCGGCGGGGTGGCGGAGAATTTTTCCGAAGGCGTGCTATGCTGACTCCCGAAGTCACAATAAGAAGAAGGGCGGTCGCCGGGAGCTTCCCAATCTCGCCCTCTCTGTCTCGTTGCCGGGCACTGGTCCTTAATAAAACAAAAAGAGAATGGGCGCCCGTGGTCTTTCCCGGCATAATGAGTGAGAGGGATCCGATGTCACGGTGGCATTGTCCCATGGCCAGGAGAGCCGCGGTTCGAGGATGAGCGGAGGGGATTGGCGATCGAAGGGATCGGAAGTGAGCGTTGGTCGAGGTAGAGGCGCCGGGAAGCGGGGGGGCACCGGTCATGGATCGCGACGACGCCGGGGAGAAGTTTCACGAATTGATGTCGCGGGCTCGCGCCGGCGACCCGGAGGCCGTCCGGGACTTTCTGGGTCGATTCGAGCGTGAGGTTCGGGTGATGGTGCGGGCACGGCTGCCGAAACGGCTGCGGACCCGATTCGACTCCGGAGACTTCGTACAGGCGGTCTGGCAGAGTTTCTTCACCGGACCGTCCGGGAGTGCGCCTGAGTTTGAGAACGAGGAACACCTGCGCGGGTTCCTGCGTGGAGTGGTGCGGAACAAGGTGGGCGAGGAGCATCGCCGGCAAACACGAACGGCCCGCCGCGACCTGGCGCGCGAGGAACCGCTATACGTGGCCCGCGGCAACCACGAGGTCGCGCGCGAGGTTCCGTCGCCGGACCCCTCGCCGAGCGAAAATGTGCAGGCCGACGACCGATTCGAGCAATTAATGGCGGGATTCGGAGCGCGCGAGGTGCGGGTTCTGTCGCTGAGGCGGCAGGGACTGACCTATGCCGAGGTTGCCGAGCGAACTGGGATGCACGAGCGATCGGTCCGTCGGATCATCGACCTGTTCCGGTTGCGACTGGAGAGTCGGCCATGAACGCCCGCGCCGGTCCTGGCGGGCCGACGGCTGACGACGGCCTCACTCGCGTCGATGTCGACGCTGGAAGCACGATCCGACGGCGCAGCTCGGCCTCGCGCGACGACGCGTACCGTTCGTCGATTTTGCCGGTCGTGCACGAATTTACGGCCGCCTGGGAGGGTGGCGATTCGCCGGTGGTGGAAGACTATCTCACCCGGCTGGAGCCCGACGACGAGCAGGGAGCCATCGACCTGATCTACCGGGCGTACTGCCTGTCGGAGTCGGACGGTGAGGCGCCGGTGGCGGAGGAGTATGTCGCGAGGTTTTCGCGATACGCGGAGCCGCTCCGGGACCTTTTCCGGTTCCACGGCGCCTGCACGCCCTCGCTGCTGGGCCGGCTGTTCGGCCCGCTTCCCTCGCTGGATGGTGAGGAGTTTCGCGCCTCGAGCAGCATCCTGCCGAAAGCCGGCGACCAGATCGGGCCGTACCGACTGCGTCGCGAGTTGGGAAGTGGGAGTTTCGCCCGGGTTTTCCTCGCCGAGCAGGCCGACCTGTCCGACCGGCTGGTGGTGGTGAAGATCGCGGAGCGGTCGACCCGTGAGCCCTGGTTGATGGCCCGGGCGCGGCACACGCACATTGTCGAGATCCTCTCGCACGCCGAGGTGGACAACGGTGAGCTGCAACTGATCGCGATGCCGTTCTGGGGAGGCGCGACGTTCTCGGCGGTGCTGGCCGAGGCGTCGAGGCGATGGGGCCCCGAAAGCGGCCGACGGAGTGCGCCGGCCCGAGGCGCCGACCTGCTCGCGGCGCTCGACGCCGTGGCGGCGCCCGAGTATCCGTCGGCGCCACCGGTCCGGCCGGCGCGCGAGGTGGTGGCGTCTCTCTCGTACGACCGGGCGATCGCCTGGGTGGTGGCGCGGCTCTCCGAGGCGCTGGACCACGCCGATGCCCGCGGCGTGGCCCACGGCGATGTCAAGCCGTCGAATGTCCTGCTCTCGGCCGACGGCAACCCGATGCTGCTGGACTTCAATCTGGCGAGGGACGCGGCGCCAGCGGTAGGTCCCTCGGGCCGAGCGATCGACCCGGGCGGAACCCTCGCCTACATGGCCCCCGAGCGACTTCGGGCGCTGGCGTTGGCCTGCTCCCGGCCGCCGACCGCGCTGGAGGAGGAAGAGTCGAGCCTCGACAGCGCCGAGCCGGAGGCGGATGCGGCCTCGATCGGGAAGTCGGCCCACCTGGCCGACCTGTACTCGATGGGGATGGTCCTGCTGGAAGCACTGACCGGCCGCGCACCGGGCGCGGCGGCGCCGGCGGTGCCGGGGGCGAGGCGGCTGGCCTCGCAGGCGGCCGCGTACGCCGAGGCTCGCGAACGGCCGGCATCGGCGATCGTGGCCGACACCGAGACAGCCTCGGGACGTCGGATCGCGCCGGCGCTTCGGGCGATCCTGTCGCGTTGCCTCGACCCCGACCCCTCGCGTCGCTACCGTCGGGCGCTGGAGCTGGCCGAGGACCTTGATCGATGGCGGACCGACCGTCCACTGGCCTACTCCGACGAACCGTTCTGGGGGCATTCGGTACCGCGATGGCTGCGGGTCCGCCGCCGCCGGCTGGCGATCGCCGCCGCCTGGCTGCTCGTCGTCGGGCTGGGGGCCGTCGCCGTCGAGCAGGTGGCCTCGAAACGGATGCTGGTCGGCGAGCAAAAGGCGTCGGCGATCGGGATGCTGGCTCTGAAGTGGGACACGCCCGACTCGACCGCCTTCCTGGGAAACCAGCGGTTGTCGTCGCCGCATTACTGGAACCCCGAGGAGCAGGATGCGTTCAACGTGGCGCGGCGGGCGCTGATGGATTACGGCGTGATCGCCAGGGTCGCCGGTGAGGAGCCGGGCAACTGGCGGTCGCGTGACGACCTGCGCAACCTTCCGCCGTCGGACCGCGACGACCTGGAGGTCTGGCTGCTGGAGCGGGCCTATCGCTATGCCCGGGCGCTCGCCGATCAGCCGGGCGCCGTCACCGACTGGAGACAGGCTGCCGAGGTCCTCGATCGAGCGGCCGGCCCCTGGTCGATTGCCGCATTCGCGGCCCTGCGCAGCGAGCTGGCATCACGGCCGGGCGTGGTGGTGCCGCCGGTTCTGGGGCCCGGGCCGATCAGGCCGGCGCCAGGCTGGCTCGACGAGCACCTGCTGGGCTTCGCCGCCGAATGCCGACCCAGTCAGCCGATCACCGGCGACCCCGAGGCCGCGGGCCGAGCCGCCGTCAAGCGAGCGCTGGAGCACTACGGCCGATCGCTGGCGTACCGTCCCGAGTCGTTCTGGGGGCACTACCGCGCCGCCTCGGCCTGGTTTGGTCTGGGCCGCGACCACGGGGCCGAGTCGGCCCGCCACCTGGAATACTGCCTGGCCCGCCGGCCCGAGAACGCCGAGGTCCTCGACCAGCTCGCCGGCCGGCTGGTCGAGCTGAAACAGTATGCCAGGGCCCTGGAATACTGCGACCGCGGCCTGCGTCGGACCCCCCGATTCGCCGAACTGTACCGGACTCGGGTTTTCGCCCGGGTCGACTCGGGTCAGACCGGCGGCATCGACGACGACCTGGCGCAGTTCGAAAAGCTCCGCGGGATCGTCTCGCCGTCGTGGTGGAGCGGCAAGCCCGGACCCACGGCGGGCACCGAGGCCCTCTCGATCGCGACGCCGGTCGTGCCGGATTCTGTCCCCGCCTTCGAGCCCCGCCGACCGGATCGCGGCCAGGACGATGAGATCGACACGCGGACCGGACTGGCCGAGAAGCTCCACGGCGCCGGCCGCCCCGAGCTGGCTCTGAAGGAGCTGGAGAAGGTTCTCGTCGAGCTCGCCCCGGACCAGCTCGTCTCGCGAATTTTCCGGGCTCAGCTCGCGATCGAGGCCGGGCAGTTCGACCAGGCGCGCCGCGACCTGGAGGTGGCGTTCCATCAGCAATCTCGGCTGGAGGCCCAGATCCTCCGGAATCCTCGCTGGCTTGACTCGCTCTTCATCAGCGCCCTGGCCCTCCTCCACGCCCACCGCCCGGGCGACGCCCAATGGGTCATCGATAAGGCGCGCGAGATGGCGATTCAGTCGAAGCAGCGCGTTGGGCGAGCGCACTATTTCTCGGCCGAGGTTTACGCGGTCCTCGCGGCCACCGACTCGACCTATCTCGATCAGGCCGTGTCTCAACTCTACCGGGCCGCGGTGGCGAACCCCGAGTTTCTCCGCTGGTATCACGACCCGAACGAGTTCTTCGACCCGGTCCGCGATTCGATCAACCGCGAACTGGCCCGCCGCGAAGACCCGGCCGTCGTCCACCGGCGCCTTTCCCGGCCTCGGGTCGCCGGGCGCTGAAACACCGAGCGAGACTGGAGAGCCCCCGGGCCCCTGGCGACCGCGCCGGAAACCGCTCGGGCCGGATTCTTACCAGATCGGGATGGCATCGCCGAGGTAGGGAGTCTGGCTCTCGGCGCGTCCCTCGCGGGACGATCGGGGCTCCGTCGTCGCCGCCTGGACGAACTCGGGGCTGAAGGGAGTGATGAAGCGCACGGCCAGTTCTCTCGGCTCGTCCGAGCGAACGACCTCCGCATCGATCCAGCCGAGTTCCGGCACATCGTGGATCAGAATCCGAAGGCGGCGCTGTTCGGTGATGCCCCGATCCGAGCGGATCAGGGCGCCCCCGGCGCTGATGTTAAGCAGCTTCCCAGGCCTCATCCAGCCGGCGCTCTCGACCATGATGAGGAGGTTGCATCCCAGGGCTCCGGGGTCTGTTCTGGGAGATGTTCGGCGTTCGGCGGCGAGTACCATCGGACCGCTCCGGATGGAGATCGGGATCTCTCGGGAGGCACAAGGGACTCTCCCACGTATGAAATCATAGAACGCGATCCGCGAAGCGGTCGGCCGAGTGGGAAAAGCGAGAAGAGACGTCCCATCGCCTCGGAGGCGGTCAGGAATCGGATGGAAGATTCAAGATTCCCTAATGAGCTTTGACCTTGAAAATCGGTAGGTGCCCTGACCGCCGAACGTCTCACAC
>DAHZZC010000352.1 GCA_027435495.1 Planctomycetales bacterium | reverse complement strand
CTCGAGCCCGTCACCGGATTCGGCGGCAGCGAGAGGTCATCGAGCAGGATATCGTGCTCCGACGAGCCCTCGGCATCGGCCGCCTTTCCCTTGCCGAAGTTCATCGTCTCGGCGCCCAGGTCGGGACGGGCGACGCCAAGTTGGAACTCCGAGAGGTCCAGGTCGTCGACCGACGAGCCCGGGGCGCCCGCCGGCGTCTCGAGGTCGGAAAGGTGAAGCTCGGCGTCACTCCCAAGCCCGCGGCGGCGCGCGAGCTCATCAACATCGACAACGCGGAAGCGCCACGATCCGCCGTCGAGGAAGGCGCGGACCTCGCGCGATTGGGCCTTGCTCTTCAGCTCCTCGGCGCTCATGCCCAGGACCCGGGCGGCCTCTTCGAGTGTATAGAACTGAGCCATGGACGTGCTCCTCGCGGTCGTGATCGGTTCGGCCCTGTGTCAGCCGTCGCTCGTCGGATGGAAGGTTGGGTTGGAAGACCCCGACCGCGGATGCCGGATGTCTCCCGCCTATCGATTCGATCGGTTCAGCGCCTCGAGCCGCGCCTTGACGTCCGCCGGGACCAGCCCCTGATTGTTGTAATCGTCCAGGCCCAGATCCCACTCGAAGTGGCGCGATGCCTCCAGCTTGACGCTCCCCTGAGGATTCGTCGGGTCGACCCGATAGATGGCGAAGGCCCGCTTCTTCGTGTCAATCAAGTATAACCACTGGATCGGCGGGACGGCCGAAGGATTGGTGATCAGGGCCAGGATGCCGTTCGACTCGCCACCGGCCCGCGCAGCGGCCGGAGGAGACGTCCGCATCGTTCCAGGAAGGCCCACGTCCTGAGCCCGAGCCCCCGCCGGTTCACCGTGGAAGCCCGCGCCCCAGCTCAAGAGCACCCCTAGCGCCACGCCGGGAACCCCGTACCGCAACCATCCGACGATCCGAGCCGACATTGCCGAGCCCTCCTCCCTGCAGCCCACACCAGGCCCCGATCCTCCAGGGCCAGAGTGATCGACTCCGGCACCCGGAATCCTACCTCTCGGCAGGCCCCGCGCCGGGATCGCTCCCGCGTCCAGTTTACCACAGATTTTCCGGAAGCCCGATCGGGCCATTCCCGACCGTCTGCCGGGTCCTGCTCATGTCGACATGCTGCCTCAACTCTACAATTTTACAAGGAGGCTCCGTCGCCGCAAGCCCATCAACCCTCACATTCTACTGTTCCAGCTCGCCCTGCCCGGAAAATGTTTGACTTTTCTTGAAAATCCGGGGATGGTGTCAACACAATAGAGGATGGAAGTACGGACCATCGACCCAATCGCCGGTTTGCATCGTGGGGAAGGATGGGACCGTCCGAAAGTAGGAATCCAGGATCGGACCGATACCCGGTCGGAGGTGCCAACCATGCCAGACCATCCTGCCCGCCGTGAGACCACTTGGGGGCTTGTCGCGCTCGGCCTGATTGCCCTCGGGCTCGGAGGCGGCGGGCGGAGTGCCGCCGCCAAGGAAGCGATGTCTCCGACCATGCATAAAGTGGAGGTCGCTCCCGCGGAATGCCGGCTTGATGGCCGGAGGGCGACCCAGCAAATGCTCGCGACCGGTTGGAACGTAGATGGATCGATCCGCGATGCAACGCGGTCCGTGGAGTGGGTGGTCCGCGATCCTCGGATTGCGAAGGTGGATGCAAAGGGGCGCGTGATCCCGCTCAAGGACGGGACGACGGAGGTTCTCGCCCGGCTTGGAAGCTACGAGGTCGCCTCCAAAGTCACGGTGCAGGGAATGGCGGCGCCTGCGCCGGTGAGCTTCCGTCGTGACGTGATCCCGGCGTTCAGTCAGGCCGGTTGCAACATGGGGGCCTGCCACGGGACGCCGACTGGCAAGGGAGGGTTCCGGCTCAGCCTGCGCGGCTACCTGCCAGACCAGGATTTCCAGATTCTGACCCGCGAGACCGGCGGGCGCCGGATCAATACGATGGCCGCCGAGACCAGCCTGCTCCTGCGCAAGCCGCTCGGCGAGGTGGCGCACGAGGGCGGCCTTCGCCTCGCCCGCGGCTCCAAGACCTATGAATACATCCACGACTGGATCGCCGAGGGAGCGAAGGACGACCCCCAGGGCCCGACGGCCGTCCGCCTGGAAATCGCGCCGGGGAGCCGGGTCCTGCTCGCACCGGCGGCGACGCAGCAGCTCGTCGCCCGGGTGCATTACTCCGACGGGTCGAGCCGAGACGTCACGCCGATCTGCTATTACGACTCGTCGAACCCTGAGATCGCCGAGGTTGGCACCGACGCCCACGTCCGGTTCAAGACGCGGGGCGAGGTTGCGGTGATCGCGCATTATCTCAATCTGGTGGCGAACGTTCGGCTGACGCACCTGGTTGAGGTCCCTGGATTTGCCGAGGCGAAGGTACCGCAGGATAACGTGGTCGACCGGACGGTCTTCGCCAAGTTGAACCGGATGCGGATCAAGCCCTCGGAGCTCTGCTCCGACCGCGAGTTCATCCGCCGCGCCTATCTCGATGTGATCGGCGTACTTCCCCGGCCAGAGGAGGTCGAGCGGTTCCTGGCGATGCCCGAGAAGACCCGGCGGAGTGCGGTCATCGACGAGCTTTTGGATCGGCCCGAGTTTTATGACTTCTGGGCGCTCAAGTTCGCTGATATTCTTCGCTCGAACGGCCGGCTGATCCAGTCGAAGGGGGCGTATGCGTTCCATCGATGGATTCGGGCGAGCCTGGAGCAAGATGTCCCGCTTGACCGGTTTGTTCAGGAGTTGCTCACGGCCGAGGGCTCGACGTTCAAGAATCCGGCGGCGAACTACTACCGGATCAGCCGCGATCCCGAAAGTGCGGTTGAGACGACGGCGCAGCTTTTCCTGGGCGTCCTGATTCAGTGCGCCAAGTGCCATAATCACCCGTTCGAGCGATGGACGCAGGACGACTACTACGGATTCGCCGCGTTCTTCTCGCAGGTCGGCCGCAAGAAGGGGAACCTGCCCGATGAGGAGGTCGTCTATCCGTCGGGCTCGGGCGAGGTCCGACAGCCGCGTACCGGCCAGACGATGAAGCCGAAGGCGCTGGGCGGGCCGGTCCTGGATGGCCCGAAGGCGCCCGAGGATCGCCGCGTCCGGCTGGCAAGCTGGCTTTCGAGCGCGAACAATCCGTTCTTCGCCAAGAGCCTGGTCAATCGGGTCTGGTATCACCTGATGGGCCGGGGGATCGTCGAGCCGGTCGACGACTTCCGCGACTCGAACCCAGCCTCCAACGACGAGCTGCTCGACGGCCTGACCGCCGACTTCGTCAAGGAGGGCTACCACCTGCGTCCGCTGATCCGGACGATCCTCCAGAGCCGGACCTACCAGCTCAGCGCGGTGACGAACTCGATGAACGTGGACGACACGCTCTACTTCTCACACTGCCAGACAAAGCTGCTGCCGGCCGAGGTGTTGCTCGACGCGATCTCGGCGGTCACGGCGACCTCGACGAAGTTCGACGGCCTCCCGATGGGCGCCCGGGCCTGCCAGATTCCGGACGGGAAGATGGAGAACCCGTTCCTCAAGACGTTTGGCCGACCGGCTCGGGAGCTGGCCTGCGAGTGCGAACGCGAGAGCGAGTCGAACCTCTCGCAGGCGCTGCAACTGATCGGCGGGGCGACCGTCAACGGCAAGCTTCGCGACGAGAAGGGTCGGATGGCGACGCTGGCCGTCAGCAAGAAGACGCCCGAGGAGATCGCCCGGGATCTCTACCAGGTCGCTCTCAGCCGGGATCCGACCCCCGCCGAGCGTGAGGCTGCCGTCAAGCACCTGACCGCGGCGAAGAACCGTCGCGAGGCCGTCGAGGACCTGGGCTGGGTCCTGATCAACTCGAAGGAATTCCTGTTCCGGCATTGATCCCGCCCGGTGACGGGACCAGCCGCGATCAAACCAGATCGGTCTCCGCCGGCTCCGAATCGGGGTCGGCGGAGGCTTTTTCTTTTTCTTTCCCGCCGCCGAGCCGGCCGAAGACCTTCGCCAGCATCGCACCGCCGCGGAAGAGCCGCAGGAGTGACGGTGTCGACAGGCGGTCAACGTGGCTGTACCACTCGGTCACCATCTTCGTGAATTCGAGCATCTTCTCGAGCTGGGCCCGGGTGTACTGCTCGGAGTCATCGCCGAGCTTCGCCTCGCGGACGCAGTGCTCTAAAAGGGCGATCGTCGGGTCCATCTCGCGACGTCGGCGCTCCGCCATGATCACGCGGAACGTCTCCATCACGTCCTTGAGCGCCTCGAACCGGTCGCGGCGGTCGCCGATGATATGGACCCGCTTCACGACGCCCCAGGTAATCAGCTCGCGAAGACTTGTGGAAACGTTCGACCGGCTGACGTCGAGCAGCCGACTGATTTCCTCGGCGTCGAGAGGTGTTGGGGCGACGAAGAGCAGGGCGTGGACCTGGGCCATCGTCCGGTTGATGCCCCAGGCGTGTCCCATCTCGCCCCAGTGCAGAACGAATTTCTGAGCGGCCGGTGTCAGCGTCACGGTTCTTTCGGTCCCGTCAGGTCGTTCGGTCACTACCGAAATGATATGCGACCCAGAACGGAGCGGCAAGAATCGCGGATGGAGGCGGCCCCGTTCAGGGACTTACTTCTTGTCTTCGCGCTTCTCGAAGTCAAGCGAGGCCGAGTTGATGCAGTAGCGAAGGCCGGTAGGCTGGGGGCCGTCGTCGAAGACATGGCCGAGGTGGGCGCCGCAGTTCTTGCAGGTGACCTCGGTTCGGATCATGAAATGGCTCCGATCCTCGGTTGTCTGGATGTTCTGCCCGTCGATCGGCTGGGTGTAGCTCGGCCATCCGCAGTGGGAGTCAAACTTGTCGTTCGAGGCGAAGAGCGGAGCGCCGCAGCAGACGCACTTGTAAACGCCCGCCTCGTGGTGGTCCCAGTACGTGCCGGTGAAGGCGCGCTCGGTTCCCTTCTCGCGGGTAACGTGGAACTGCTCGGGAGTGAGCTTGCTGCGGTAGGTCTCGTCGTCGGCCGGATTCGGTTTCGCGGGCATGGGAGAGGATCTCCGCGGGACTGGTGTCGACCTGGAAGCGATCGCCCCGAATGCCACGACCATCAACAGCAGCGCAGTCGCGACACCGAGATAGGCGGTGAGGCTGGCTGGTCGAGGTCGATGGAAGAGCGTCCGATAGAAGGAAAAGAACCGGTCGAGTTGCGGGACGGCCGGATACGGGAAGACCTGCGGCCGGAAACCGCCGGCCGACCTGGCGAAGTCCACGCGGCTCTGGGCGAACTCGCGCAGGCCGAGGACGCCCTTGGTCCTCCCGTATCCGCTCGCCTTGCTGCCGCCGAACGGCGCCCCGGCGTGCGCGGTGGGCGTCACGGCGTCGTTGATGGAAACCATCCCCGCCCGGATTTTGCTGGCAACCCGGCGAGCCGCCTTGAGGTCGCGTCCCCAGACGCTCGCCGCGAGGGCGAAGTCGCTCCGGTTGGCCGAGGTGATCGCCTCGCGCTCGGTCGGGAAGCCCCGGACGAGGACCACCGGTCCGAAGACGCCGGCGAGGGCGTCCTCGGCGTCGTCGGAGTCGGTGAGGAGGACGGTCGGAGCGTAGAAGGAACCGCGATCGCCGATCGGTTGCCCGCCGGCGAGGATCGTGGCACCTTTCGCGACGGTCTCCAGGATTTTCGCGTTGAACCGCTCGAGGGCGCGGGGCGAGATCATCGGCCCAACGTCAATCGCGGAGTCCGAGGGATCACCGACGCGAAGGGAGCGAGCCGAGGCGGTGAAGGCTTCGGCCCATCGCGTGGGATCACCGACGACGACAAGCCGTTTCACGCCGACGCAGGTCTGGCCGCAGCCGACGTAGGCGGCCCAGGTCAGCGCCCGGACGGTCGATTCGAGTGGCGCATCGGGGAGGATCACGGCCGGGTCAAAGCCGGAAAGTTCCGCGAGTGCGGGGATTCCGCGTTCGCCGCAGGCCCGAAGGACCATTCGGCCGCCTTCGAGCCCGCCCGTGAACATCAGCTTGTCGATCCCGCCCTCAACGACCGCCTGACCAACCTCTGGCCCGCCCTGTACGACGGCGACCAATCCTTCGGGAAAGCCGGCCTCGCGCAGGGTCTCCTCGATCTTCGCGCCGCAAAGCGGGGCCGATTCCGAGACCTTCCAGACGACGCCATTACCCGCAGCGAGCGCCTGAGCAATCGGAGGCGCATTGAGAAAGACGGGGTAATTCCAGGTCCCGAGCATCCCGACGACGCCGTATGGCCTCCACCGAGAGACGCCCGCCGGCATCATCAACATCCGCTGCCAGGCCGGGCCGACCCGGCGATCGGCAAGGACGCCTCGGGCATGGCGGAGGGTCCATCGAACCGCGTCGAGCGTCGGAAGGATGTCGCCGCCCATCGCCTCGGACCGGGGCTTGCCGATCTCGACCCGAATGAGTTCCGCGAGCGTCCTGGCCTCGCGCGAGAGGATGTGACGCCATCCGTCGATCAGGCGAAGGCGGTCGCGGATCTCGGTTTCAGCCCAGGAGGCCTGCGCTCGCCGGCATCGCCCGACGATCGAGGGGATCGAGTCGACGGGCGTCGTCGGGACGCGTCCGATCGGCTCACCGGTGGCGGGATTCCGGGCGACGATCGCGTCAGCGACTGTCGATCCGGGTGGCTCGCTCAGATCGACGCTCATCCGCGCGATGCTCCTCGGTCAGCCGTCGGATCGCGAGGCAACCGCCTCGGGACGTCCCGGGGCAGCCTTCGACGGCCCGTACTGAGTATCGCGCCAGCTCACGCGGCCGGTCAAGCACATCCGGATCGCCCGGAAGAGGATCACGTCGATGATCGCGTTTCCCACCGGGAACCACGCCGTATGCCGAGATCCGGGCACGGAAGTCCGATAAATCTGCCGGAAGACGAGATACATCAGCGCATGATGGACCAGCCCCAGGCCGAGCAGGATCTCGGCGAAGCGTCGATCCTGCCCGATCGCCAGCAGGACGAGGCTCGCGATCACCGCGACGTGCCCGACCTGGCAAAAGCCCAGGACGTCGAGCAGCCGCCAGACGAGCCGGATCGCCCGGCGGTCGAGTGCGTCGAAAAGAATGCGGCTCCAGCCCCGGACGAGCTGGCCGAGCGAGGCGTACATCCGGCAGGTCACGATCCCTCGAATCAAGGCCACACGAATGCGATAGCCCTTGCGCTTCACGCGGTCGGCCAGCGCGATGTCCTCGACGAAGCGATCCTTGACGGCCTCATGGCCCCCTGCGGCGTCGTAGGCGTCACGGCGGATGAGGATGTACTGGCCGTTGGCGAAGGCGAGCGGCGAGTCGTCCCGGTGGACGGTGTGCAGCGGGAACGACTGCATCAAAACGATCCCGCCGAGCGGCTGGACGACCTTCTCCCAGAACGTCTCACAACGCAGCTCGGGGAGCAGGCTGACCATCGCCGCGCCTTCGGTCCGGCCGTACTCCATCAGAATCGAGAGGCTCTCGGGCGCGTGCAGCGTGTCGGCATCGAGGAACCAGAGCCAGTCGCCCTGGGCCTCGGCGACCGCCCGGAATAAGGCGTGGGTCTTGCCGGTCCAGCCGGGCGGCAGCTCCTGAATCGTCAAAACCCGGACGCGAGGATCGGCCTCGGCGTGCTCCCGGGCGATGACGCCGGTTCGGTCCTGGCTCCGGTCGTCGACGACCAGGATTTGAAGATTCGGATAGGTCTGCGCGCGGACCGAGGCCAGGCATCCGGAAAGGTAAGTCTCCTCGTCCTTCGCGGGGAGAATCGCGGTGACGCTCGGCGGATCGGCCGCGGTGTACCGGGGGGCTTGCGCATCGAGGAACCGTTGCCGGCCGAGGATGACCTTCAGCACCACGAACCGGATCGGCCAGACAGCGACGATCGCCGCGTAGATCCAGAGGAGGGTTGATTCCGTCCCGGTCATCTCGGGGGCCTCGGTTCGAGGGATGGGGGCGAGAACTTACCGGGTGCTCCGCGGGCCTCGTTCCCATTTTCGGGGGATCGACAGCAGGCCCATCGCCATCGGGACGACCCAGAACGGGGCGACGCCATCGAAGCTCGGATCGACGAACCACCCGTAAACGAGCCCGATCGGAACCCCGAGCGCAGCGACGACCGCCGCGGCGACGTGCGATCGGTGGAAGTCGGGCGGGCGAGCGACGGTCGAGAGCGAGGTCGCCCACCGGGTCCATCGGCGTCGGATCAGGTAACTCGCCACCGAGGTGGTGAGCAGGCCCAGCATGAGGGAGTCGTGCCATCCCGGGATCAGCCGAGGCACCGGTCCTTGCGCCCGGAGACGGATCAGCCAGCCGCTCAGCGCGATCATGGCCGCGATCCCAACCAGCACGTTCAGGACGGCGCTCCGCGTTCGGGCCAGTTCGTTCGTGGCGATCTCACTCGTGGGGGACATGGGGAATGCTCGTCCGGCTGTTGCCGTTGTCCATCTGGCGACGGAGACCGAGGATCAGCTCGATCTGGCCAATCGGCTGCCCGGTGGCGCGGGCGATTGCGTCGGGCGAGGCACCCGATTCTGCCAGCTCCCAGATGGCCGCATATCGGTGGCTGATCCCTCCCTGCATCGCCGCGCGGTCGGCCGAGGCCGGAAGCTTTGGGACCGCGATCAGCCGGGGCTCGGCCAGGTCCTCACGCGTCACCGACTCGATCCGGGCCGACTTCCGCCAGGCGATCGGGCCGGCCGGCCTCGGCGAGCCGGAGGTGGACTCGGCCTCGTGCAGCCCCCGAAGCGACTTCTCGCAGCGGTCGACACGCGACTGAAGCGCCCGCAACTGCTCGGCGAGGTCCTCCGAGACCCTTTCCGCCTCGCTCTCCGCACGGTTTCGCCGGTGGAGCAGTGCCACCCAGGCCAGCGGCGATGCGGCGATCCCCATCAGCAGGAAGCCTGCCCCCACGCTGACGACCAGCCAAGTTTCCTGGGTCATCGCGACACGTCCCTCCCTGGTTCGATCGTCCCGATTCAATGGGGCGCTGGCCCGACCGCGTCCTGCGGTCCCCTCGCCCTGGCCGCGTATCCCGCGTGGGCTGCGTCGTAGACTTCCCGTAGCGGAACGCCACGCTCGGCCGCGAGCCGGGCGCAATCGTCGTACTCGGGGCTGAACGTCGGCGGCCGGTCGCCCAGCCAGCCGAGCTTCCCGCGCACCTTGCCAAACAGCGTCTCGACCTCCACCGCCTGCCGCCTCAGCTTGTGCCGGCTGACAGGATACCGACGGATGCCCAGCGTCGTCGTCTCGCGAAAGAGAATCTCCTCCAGCGCTGGGATGCGGCTCTCGTCGCAGAGGGCCGAGAGCATCACGCCCGGACGGTTCTTCTTCATCTGGATCGGAGTGACGAACGCGTCGAGCGCGTCCGCTTCCATCAGCCGGGTCATCGTGTAGCCGACCACCTCGCCGGGCAGGTCGTCAAGGTTCGTCTCCAGAACCCAGACGCGATCGGACGACGGCGGCAAGTCAACGGTTCCGACGAAGAGCCGGACGATGTTCGCCTGCCCCTCGACCTCGCGCGTCCCGGCTCCCAGACCGATCGACTCGATCGTCATCGCCGGGAACGGAGCAAACCGTTCGATCACAGTCGCGAGGATCGCGGCGCCGGTGGGAGTCGTCATCTCGCCCTGGACCATCGACTCGGCCAGCGGGATGCCCCGAAGAATCTCGGCCGTCGCGGGAGCGGGGAGCGGCATCCGACCGTGCGCCGCCTTGATCCACCCCTTGCCCGGCGGAACTGGGCTCGCCTCGAACTGATCGACGCCCAGCAGATCGAGCCCGACGCACGAGCCGACGATATCGACGATCGAATCGACCGCGCCGACCTCGTGGAAATGGATCTTCGAGAGGTCCACGCCGTGGACCCTCGCCTCGGCCTCACCGAGCTTCAGGAAGACCTTCCGGGCTAGCTCCTTCTGACGATCCGTCAGGGCGCCCTTCTCGATGATCGCCTCGATGTGGTGCCAGTGCCGGTGGGCGTGTTCCTCGGGCGTGACGACCCGGGAATACGTCGCCCGGAACCCGCCTCGGCGGACCGTCTCGAAGCTCAGCTCGCAGGGCAATCCGAGGCTCGATACGGCGTCCTGAATCGCGCGCGGATCGACCCCGGCGTCGACAAGAGCCGAAATGGTCATGTCGCCAGCGATCCCGCTAAAGCAGTCGAAATAGCCGACTCGCACGCCGATACCCCTTGCCCCAATCACCGATACGGACGAACAAACGACCATTCTAGCCGACACCGG
>DAHZZC010000351.1 GCA_027435495.1 Planctomycetales bacterium | reverse complement strand
CCGGACGGCGAACGGCACCGAGCCCCCCGCGGGGGAATCCCCCGGAATGGGCGTGAGGAGTTCCTCGATATCGATCAGAGGTGGTGAAGGCATGACGATGACCATCGATCCCGCGGGCCTCGACAACGGCCTCGTTCCGGTCCGGCCGGGCGTTGCCCGCATCGCCCTCGCCGGAACTCGCGCTGATGCGCGAAGAGTCTAAGGTTCGCCGCGGCCCGAAACAAGGCCCGACGCGGTCGGGGTGGTCCAGACGACACCCATTGCATGGGAGTGCGCCTTGGGTTTATTATAAGGCGGTCTGGATTCGACGGTTCTCAAAGCCCGAGGTACACCGGAATCCGGATGCTGGAGTCGATGATTCCCCTCGGCCTCCTTTCCTTTGGCCTCGCCACGCGAGCGGGAGCGGCACGATGGACCTCGGCGAGACGATCAAGTCTGCCTCCCGTGCGTTCGGCAAGGCGGCTGTCCAGGAGGTCGAGACCTATCTGGTCCCGGTGAGGCTCCAGAAGCTCTACAAGGGCTATCGGCTCCGAGATGTGCCCCTGTCGGGAACGCGGATGCCGGTCGACTTTCTGATCACACTGGCGCAGCTCGCCGACCACATCTATTTGACCGGCACGAAGAGGGCTCAGAGCCGCGAGAACAGCCCGTTCGCCATCAGCCTACGTGCCGAGCTTGGGGAGATGTTCCAGAACTACATGCAGATTGACCGGTTCGACGCGGCCACCGGCCTGTTCTTCGAGACGCGTGGGCCCTTCGGGGCTGTGGTCGCCAGCGCCGTGCCGCCCGGGCAGGAGGGCCTCCCGGTCCGGCGACGGATCCATCCTTCCGAGGCCCGATATCGGCTGTTCCTGATCTTCCGCGGGACTGTCCCGGCGATAGGCGACCTGTATACCGACGACCTCTCGACCGACGCCAAGACCGCCGCGCCGAAGCTGGCCTGCTCGATCGGGAATCGAGCGGGTGAGGTGGCCCGGGGCTTCCTGAATACCTATGGCTCCTGCCGTTCCGAAGTGGTGGATCGCCTGCTCCCCCGCGGAGTGGCTTTTCTTCGCGCACAACACAGGAAATTTGCCGAGGCCGCCGGCTCCGGGTCGGTTCGCAAGCCGGGCTCAACTTTCCTGCCGCTCGACCGGGTGGAAGTCTACGTCGTCGGTCACAGCCTGGGCGGCGCAGTGGCGACCCTTTGTGCTTACGACCTGGCCTGTCGGTTCCCCCAACTGAACCCGGTGCTGGTGACCTTCGGCAGCCCGCCGGTGGGGAACCTTGACTTTGCGATCGACTTTGCCCGGGTGATGATTGATCGCCAGGAGTACCACCCGAGAACGGGATACCTGCGGAGCATCCGTGTGGTCGCCCGAGCTGCTGACGGCAAGCTGGACTACGTTTCGGCCCTGCCAGAGCGGCTCCCTAATTATATCCACGTCAATACGCGCGTGCTGGTCCCCAGCTCGGCCGAGAGTCGATGGGGCGCCCATAGCATCGCCGACTCCTACATCCCGGCCCTTCAGTCCAGGGGTCGCTGAGCTTTCGAGGGATCGCGTTGATCCCGGGTCATCAAGCTCGGGATTCTGGCGATGGTCCTCTCCTCTCAGGAGGGTTCGTTCCGGCCCGCGGCGCCGGGGGCCTCGGACGCCCAGGGAGTGAGCGGCCGGTCGGCCGGCCAGAGGAATCCGTGCAGCGTGAGTCGGCGCACGACGGCGAGCGCCTCGGGGCGGACCTCGTCCGGGGTCTGGCCGAGGCGCGCGGCCACCTCGTTGAGGACGTCGGCGAGGGGGCGTTGCCCTCGGCAGAGTGTGAGCAGGTGGAAGACGAGTGGATTGACGCCTCCCTCGAACGCCAGGCCGCCGCCGAGGGTGCATCGGGCGCCCGCGACGGTCCAGCCGGTCTCCGTGGGCTCCAGCCGTTGCGAGACGGAGACCTCCGGCCGGCATCGGAGCCGCATCGCCAGCAGGTTGGCGTCGTCCTGGATTTGCTCGATCAGCTCGTGCGCTGCGAAGCCCCGAAGGATCGCCTCGCCGGGGTAGAGGGCGGGGTCGCTTTCCTGGTCGATGCGCACCCAGTTTGGGCCGCCCGAGCGTCGACGGAGGCTGATGATCCCGGCGTCGATGGCCTCGATCCGGTTCCGCTCGTAGTAGTCCATCCAGCGATCGAACTCGTCGGCGATGGCGTCGGGCGAGGCAGCGCCGGGATGGGCGACCCAGTGCTGGGCGTAGTCGCCGGGGTCCTCGGAATAGGAGTGGACGATCCAGACGTCGCAGCCCGAGTCCTCTAGCCAGCCCGAGAGCCGGTCGAGCCAGTTCTCTCCGGCGATCCGGGCCCAGTTGCAGATGACCTGGGCGAAGCCGCCCTCGTTCAGATGGGCGGGGGCGTTCCGGACGATCTGCTCGGTGATGGCGTCGCCGTGGAGGCCGCTATCGCGGTACATCGGGCCCTCGGCTGGCGAGACGACGAAGGGGGGATTGGAGCCGATCAGGTCGAACCGCTGATCGCCGGCCGGCTCAAAGAGGCTCCCCTGCGCGGCCTTGATGTGGTCGATCCGATTGAGGATCGCGTTGAGCCGGGCGAGGGCAACGGCGCGGGGGTTGACGTCGGTGGCGAGGACTTCCCGACAATGCCCGGCGTAGAGCAGGGCGAGGTAGCCGCTCCCGGTGCCGAGGTCGAGCGCCCGGCCCGCGCGAGGCCGGACGAGCATCGAGGCGCAGGCCATTGTGGTGCTGGAGACGCCCGGGACGATGTCGGGACGAGGGGTCGCGTCGTTCGCCTGGGGATCGTGGGCCAGGATGAACGGTCCGAACGGCCGGACGAGAAGACGTCGGCGGACGGCGTCGCCCACAATGTCGACCAGGCCGAGTGAGGCCCAGTCGTCCGGGTCCATCGGCGTGACGGTCCTGCGGAAGTCTTCGAGCGGGACCGGCACGCCGATCAGGAACAGCCGGATCAGGACGGCCTGGGGGTCGGCGTCGCGGGTGAGGCGGAGCAACCGGGGCCGGTCGCGGGGCGAGAGGCTCAATTCCTTCGCCCGGCGGGTCGCGATCCGCTCGAAGACGCTCGTGTAATCGTAGTCTGCCCGGTCCAGGACATCGCGGACGCGGTGGAGATCATCGGGCCGGTTGAGCGACAATGCGCCGAATTCGGAAGGATTCGACATGGTCACCGGCTCCGGAGACTCTGACGCGACGGCGGATTGCCGCCGGGCATCAAGCGGAATGAGATCGTCATTGTGCGAGGTCGGCCATCTTTGTGTAATGGCGATGATTTTAAAAAGCGGATCGCATTTTTCGCCTGATTTTCAGGTCGTCAGCCAATCGCATCATCGAGGTTGATGGGTTGTGGTTTGCCTTCCACGTACAGTTCCCAGAGTTTATCGCGATCCTTCATCTTCCAGTTGTTCACATTTTGGACTTTTTTAGTGATTTTTGTTCCCTTGAGTACGATGGCGCGCGTGCCGCGCACGTTGATGTAGGTCAATCCGCCATTGGCTGCCTTTACCTGAACAAGGGCCTTTTCCGCGTAGTCCGCGGCGCACAGGCCAATGATCAATTCATATTGCCAGGCGAGTTGATTCTTCTTGTCCTCGAGTTTGTAGCTTTTCGGATCCGCATTGATATTGCGGAAGGCCTCGGAATCCATCTTGCCGAAAGAGCCCTCGGCAGGTTTGGGATTCTTCGCGCGCAGGCTGGCATCCTCGGAAGTCTCCCCTGGCTTTTGATAATGGCTGTAGTCCCAGGGAGTGACAAAATTGGATGATAGCCTGCGACCCTGTGAGCTAGAGGCTTTAAATGGCGATTCGCGGGCGTGTTCGAATTCCAGCACCTTGGGACCAAACTCTGCCGGAGGAACCATCTGATTGAGTAGGGCGGCGTCGTCGAGTTCCACCGAGATGACGGCCCAATCCTTTTCAACGCCGGCATACTGGACAGCGCTGAGGAACGCGGCCGCCTTGTCATCGAGCCAGAAGTAGCAGCCATTGCCGAATTCGCCGTCTCCCGTAGATTGGAAGTTAGCCCTTTGAGGTCCGGTCTTCGTCAGGTTGACCGCCTTTTCCAGGCTCGTTCCCCGGTAGAGCATCATGAGAAGATTAACTCCTGTTCTTTCGATTCTAACGAATCTGATCCCTGGTCCCGATCCACGGGCCGGTAGATGCTGCAAAGAATCCGAGAGCGACTGGTTCTCCATCCGGGAGGTTGGCCCATGGTTCCCACTCGGCTCGAGGAGAGGAATCCCTGGCTAAGCCCGATTAAACATAGATTGCATGAAGATGTCCCATGGCGCAGATGTCATAGTATTTGTTTTTTAACGCCTCGAAGCCAGGCGTCCTGGTATAGGAATCCGGCAGGTAGGGAAGGTATCTTCCCGGGACGTAAGCTTCCCTGGAGAGGGTCGAGACGGACTGAGGTCCGTTCGAGGCGAGAAGAAGGTTGGCGACGCTGAAGATTTCGTGGCAGGTGTGGTGACCCCCACCAACCAGGTAGATAACTATAGCGAGCAAATACTGCTTGAAGTGTTCCCTGTCGTCAACGCCCGCAAACACACGAAACGCTTTCAGTAGTTCGCCGGTGGTGCCGGATCGACCGGCTCCAAACACCAGATTCCTCATGTCCACGCCCTTCACGAACGTGGACCCCTCGACCTGCTTCCATTGGTCAATGCCCCGGATTCGTTTCTCACCCTCGCCTTGGGTCACGGCGCCGGGGTTGAGAATTCCCGGGACGGAAGTCGGCGACCCGCCCGATGATGCCTGCCGCCCACGAGCGGTATCGTCGTTGAACCAACTGTGAAGATACCCGGATTTCGGCGCGACCTTGGCGGCCGTGTCCTTGTAGAGACGGGACTGCGTATCGTTGAATTTTTTTGTCCTGCTCAGGACATTGGCGATGCTGGTCTGAATCCCGAGAATCCTGGCGACATCGCTTCCCTCACACGTTTTCAGTGCCAGTTCCCACGCCTCCTTATCCTGGAGCTTCGCGCCCTGTTCCAGGGACCCAAGTCTAGCGGACGCGGTATCGCTAAAGCAGCGAAGCTTGATGACCCCTCCCGCCTCCTCCATATCCTTTTTGTTGCTTCCGACGTAGTCTTTCATTCCTTTCGTCACGAGATTCACGGCCGGCAAGACGCAATCGGGATGAGCCTTGGCGTCGCTCGCAAGCAGTGTTTCAAAATCACGCCGGCGCTTCTGGCTCATCATCTTGTCGTACGATCGAAGTGTCGTCTTCTTGTCCCAGCCCGTCATGCGAATTTGCATGAGGGCTTCGAGTCCGGAAGTGGTGGTCTGCCAGTCCGAGTAAACAACATGATCCGTGGGCGTGACGGCCCAGGGGCGCAGAGGCTGGCCTGACGGGTCCTTGGGCTCGCCTTCTTTCTCGGCATATCCCCCGGAACCGACGCGTACCAGGTATTTCATGGTGAGATCCCAGGACGATATTGCCGGTTGTCTGAGAGCAACGTGTCTAGTCGGAGCCGGCTCTAGCCGACGATCGGCGCATTTATTCACGATCGAACCGGTGGTATCTGATCGGTTCCTTTGTCGGAGCCGGCTTCCGCCGGAGATGATCGCGTTCTATTCGGCTTCGTCCGGGTCGGGAGCTGGAGCTCCCTCCTACACGGGCTGATCCTTATGGAGATCGTCCCTGGTCCTTTGCAGGAGCCGGCTTCCGCCGGAGATGATCGCGTTCTATTCGGCTTCGTCCGGGTCGGGAGCTCCAGGGTCCATCGGCCAGGTCTTTCACCCTCGGCCAATTCGAAATCTGGTCGCCAATTGTCTGCGTCTCACTACCAGGATATATGCAGGGGCTCGCCGATCCGCAACTTGATGCGGTCGGAATCTCGTGATCGCGAGGTCGTCGTCGGCCTCATTTTCCGTAAAGCCCAACCCCGATCAATTTTCGTGCGATCAGCGCTCTCCGGCGCATTGAAGCTGGGATCGGAGGCGCCCCAGGAGTTTCTGCTTTCGCTTGTTGATGGCCTGCCGCGTGATTCCCAGTTCGAGGGCCAGCTCGTCCTCGGTCCGGCCGTCCCAGAAGAGGCGGCGGACGAGCCATTGATCGCTCTCGCCGAGGTTCCCCAGGATCAGGACCAGGCGGTCGATCAGTTCGGGATCGGGCCGGTCGGGTTCGGCGGCGGGGCGGTTGGGGAAGAACCCATCCAGTCGGCAGCGGCGGCCGAAGCTCCATTCCTGGCGGTAGCGAGTCCAGACGCTCTCTATCACCCTCTGGTAGAGAAACGCGTCGAGGGGCACCAGTCGGCCCGGGTCAAAAGATTGCCTTGCCTCGCAGGCGGCCAGGGCTCCCTGGGCTCGGGCCTCGTCCCACCATTCGCCGGGCGACCATTGAGGCGGGACGCGCCAGGTCCGGATCCGGGACCAGCAGCGTGCCCAGAGCGTCGGCCAGTCCGAGGGGTTGGGCGGCGGGACGAGTCGCGCTCTCCCGGGCGGGGCGGCCTCGAGGCGAACCGGCCCGCTCGACGCGATCGAAATGGGCATGAATCGGCCCCTCCGCTCGGCCTCCGATCGGATCGACGCCGGTCGACCGTCGGGCGGCTCGCCCCTCCTATTCCGGCTTGATTAGGACATCTTGCTCGTGCCGCGGCCTCCGGTCAATCGCCGGCCGGCCTCAACCAATTAGGACGGTCGGCTCGCCCAGGATGATCGTCCCGCCGTGGGCGCACATATCCCCCATCCGGGCGGCGGGTTGGCCCTCGATCAGGACGGTGAAGGCCCCCATCACGATGACGTCGGGCGGGCCGACGCAGACGGCCATGTCGCCCATCCGGGCCGCGGGTAGTCCGCCGATCAGGACGGTGACCGCCCCCGGCGGGAGGATCGGTCCGCCGACGTGCGGGATCGGCGGGACCCCCGGCGTGACCATCGGGCAGACGTGCATGTCAGAGACGCGGGCGGCGGGCTGCGGCATGGGCGTCGACTCCTTCTCCCGACGACGGTACGGGCCGATCGTGGGCGGCCTGCGGCCAGGGACGTTGACCCTCGGCGACCTCACGCCCAATTCGGAGGAAGGCCGCGTATTTTTCGGGCGCTTTTTCGGGCTCTTGAATCACGGCGCAGAACGTCAAGGTGCCGACGACCAGTTTCGCGGTGGCCGGCTCCGGCGGGGCGACGATGGGTAGATCCGCCGGCGCCAGGCTCCCTCCGCTGAAATAGGCCGCTGCCGCGGCACAGCCGGCGGGCGTTCCCAGGCCGGCTTTCTGGGCCGCCGCGAACGCCGACCGACGGTGAGCGTCGGTCGGGTCGATCACCCAGGCCCGGGCCGCCTCAAGGGCCCGGGCGGCCTCGGGGGATGGTCCTCTCGCCTCGGCGGCGATCAGGCAGGCCCACCAGACCGCCTCACGCTTCGGCAGGGCGTGGGCCAGGACCTTCATGGCGTCGATCCGATGGCCGTTCTGCGAAAGGGCGTCGAGAAACGTGCGAACGGTCATCCCGTCCACGAGTTGTCCGCGTGCCTCGTCGCCGATGCCGGCGCGATCGCGGAGTTCGGCGGCCGGCTGGTCGAGTTTTCTCGATGGATCGTCCTGTCCCAGGGGCGAGCCGCCATCGATTCAGGGTAAGAGATCGCGAGGTCGTGGAGACTTCGCGCGACAAGGGTTAGGCGCTCTCGGCTTTTCAGCCGATCATCGTGATTCCGCCGCTGATCTGCGTCATGGCCTCGCCGCTCATCTGGAGCATCAGGCCCTGGACCTGGGTTTGCACCTGTCCGTTGATCTTGACCATCATCCCCTGGATGGTGATCCCCATCTGGTTGATCGTGATGCTGTTCTCGCCGACCTTGAGGGTGATCGACTGCATCGCCTCGGTGGAACTGGCGCCGAGGTCGAGTTTGGTCGACTGGTTGCCCATGCTGAGGGTCAACGTGTCGTTGCCCATGCCGAGCTTCACCTCGCGGTTCCCCATGCTGATCTCGTGGGTGTCGTTCCCCTGCTTGACGGTGATCGTACGGTTCCCCATCTCGATCGTGACCGATTCGTTCCCGGTCTTCACGGTCTCGGTCCGGTCCTTGAAGACGGAGATCGTCTGGCTGCCGCTACTTGCGGCGGCGTCGCCGATGGTCACATTCTGGTTGTTGAAGACGGTGATGGTCTGGCTGCCGTCGCCGGCCTGGTTCTTGCCCGCGCCCACGCTGAGCGAGTGGTTGTTAAAGACCTCGATCGACTGGTCGCCCTTGTCCTTCTTGTCGAATCCGACCTTCAGGGTATCGTTATTCTCGACGACCCGGTTGAAATCCTTTTCGGCGTGGAAGTAGACCTCTTCGGACCCCTTCTTGTCCTCGAACCGGAGCTGGTTGAAGTTGGCGGTCTCGGCCTGGGTGGTGCTTCGGTCGAGGTATCCGCTCTGGGTCATCTTGTCGGGGAGGGTGTAGGGGGGCATCAAATCGGCGTTGTAGACGCTGCCAACGACAATCGGCCGGTCGGGATCTCCCTCCTCGAAGGCAATGAGCACCTCCTGGCCGACCCGGGGAATGTGGATGATTCCCCACTGCTTGCCGGCCCAGGGGGTTGCCACCCGGATCCAGCAGGAACTGTTGGCATCCTTTTTCCCCTGGCGGTCCCAGGGAAACTGGACCTTGATCCGCCCGTACTTGTCAGTAAAGATCTCGTCCCCCTGGTTGCCGACGACGACGGCCGTCTGGGTCCCCTCGATCCGGGGGCGCGGGATCGCTCGCTCGGGCCGGAAGGGGAGGGCGGCCGGGATGCATTCGAAGACGTTTTCGTAAGGGACCTCGGCGTTCCCGAGGGTATAAGCGTTCCCGGCGCTGGCCGAATGCTCGACGCGGGTGACGACGTACGGGCCGTTGCCGTCGAAGTGGCGGGTGAGGGTAAACTTGCCGCCGGCCGTGAGCTGGCGGCAGGTGCTCTGACCTTCGAGCCGGATCGTGGCGGTCTCTTCTTCCTGCATGCGGATGCCGGCGGTGCGTTTGTTGTCCTCGAAAATGTGCTGGACGTCGGAAGCACGGTCGCCGCCCCCGGGAGCAACGCCATCGAACCGCTGGGCGTAAAGGCCGGGGTAGTCGTAGATTTCCATCCTGTCATTGCCGCCGACCTTCAGCTTGTGGCTCACGGTTCCCACCTGGACGGAATCCAGGGTCGGCTTGATGGCCTCAAGGTTTTTGCCTGGAAGCTCGAAGCAATAATCCCAGAGGCGATACTTGCCGGTCTGGATGGTCTGCGACTTCTCCCAGCGATGAATGCGGTCCTCGGTCCGCGTTCCGCCTTCGAGCGTCTCGTAAATCAGCGAGGTCGGGCCGGGGACGTTCGGGAAGCTCGCGGGGGTGTCGGCGACCACCATTTTGTGCGAACCGTCGCTATGGGTGAAGAAGTAAAAGATCCCTTCTTCTTCCATCAATCGGCTGGCAAAGGCGAAGTCGGTCTCTCGGTACTGGACGCAATAGTCCCTGGGAAAATACTGGCCCTGGAGCTGGAAGCTGACGTCGAGGCCGGTGAGGACCTGCTTGAGGATGTCGGGGACGGCGAGCTGCTGGAAGATCCGGCTCTGCTGGCTCCGGGTGAGGAGCCAGAATCTGGGAACC
>DAHZZC010000350.1 GCA_027435495.1 Planctomycetales bacterium | reverse complement strand
AAGGAGCCGGCTCCAGCCGGCGATCCACGCGGCACCTTAAGCTTCGGCCGGGTCGGGAGCTGGAGCTCCCTCCTACAGGGTGGTTGCTTCGGTCTTTCTCGCAGGGTCTGTCGCTCTAGGAGCCGGCTCCAGCCGGCGATCCACGCGACACCTTATGCTTCGGCCAGCACGGATCTCGTTGTAGATGGGGATGAACGCCTCCATGCTTTTCATCCCCATTGGATGAACTGCGTTCATAGAAGGAGCCGGCTCCAGCCGGCGATCGACGCGACACCTTATGCTTCGGCCGGGTCGGGAGCTGGAGCTCCCTCTTGATGAGTTTTGACTTCTCAAAACCGGTAGGTGCGACGAGTGGGGGCGTTCCACACACAGCTTGAGAGCTTTCAAGAGCCGGCGTCCCTGTGTACGCCTGAACTGCCGATTTTGAGAGTCAAAAATCATCAGGAAAGCTACCAGGCTCGAATCAGCCGAGACGACCAGGGATTCCTCCCGCGCCGCGAGGTCGAGAATCCCCATGTCGGTCAGGCCGAAGGCATGGAATTGATCCTGGCCGACGAGATCGCGACCCGGGACATGGTGTTCGATCAGAATTCGGGTCAGGTCGGCGAAACCCTGGAAGAGGGTGTATTGCAATGCCCCCGATCCCTGTGCCAACTGATTGCTGACCTCGGTCAGGATATGGGGTGTTGTGAGGCAGGGAGCAAATCCCGAAATGAACTCGAAGAGCAATTCATAATCTTCGCCGAGGTATTCCCCCGTTGTCTTCTTGTGCTGCCTGATGTGCCACGGGTCGACCAGGCCGATCGCGAGGACTAGTAGTAGGTTGGCGTCGAGGAGAAGGCTTCGTCGACGATGTGGCCCGAGCAAGGTGGCAAGCTCGCTCGTCATGGCTCAGGTCGCCGAGCTCGACGTGGGGAGTTTCATGGAAACGAGATGCCCATCTTCGGCGTCAATCTTGAACGTCCTCCATTTTCGCCGTGGCGATTCCTTGAGAAACCGGGCCAACGACTCGGGGACTTGAGAGCTGGGTTCCTCCTCCGTGGCCCGCTTTACGGGATAGCTCAGGGTGATGTTCCAGTGCTTCGAGTCCTCGCTCAATTCGAGTTCCTCGAGCTGGATACCCTCGAGACTCCCTAGCTCCCGAGAACCTATCAGATCAAAGAGGTTCTAGAGCGCCTGCTGGACCGCATGCTTTCCGTCGATCATTGAAGCCCACCATTCTCTTGCTTCGGGCTGATCGTCCGAGAGCCTTTCTCTATATTCTGCGCTGTCGGACGGTCGTGGTCATCCCGCGGACCATCACTCCTTCTCCTCCTTGATCGCGTCGACCTCCGGCTGGGTGGTGGCGCGGAGCCGTTTGGCGACCTCGCCGGCGCGCCGGAAGGCCCGCAGGACGTTCCCGCCGAGGATCTTGTGGATGTCGGCCTCGGAGTAGCCTCGACGGAGCAGTTCGTCGGTCAGCCTGGGGAAGGACGCAACGTCTTCGAGTCCAATTGGCCACTGCGTGATCCCGTCGAAGTCCGAGCCGATCCCGACGTGGTCGATCCCCGCGACCTTGACGATGTGGTCGATGTGGTCGGCGACGTCGCGATACGTCCCGCGGACGGTGGCCGCCTCGTTCGACTGTCGCCAGGCGGCGATCGCCTTCTGGCGGGCGGGTCCTTCGGGATACTTCGCCCGGATCGCTTCCACCGCGGCCCGGACCTTCGCCCCGGCGTTGGGGACGATGAACCCCGAGTAAAAGTTCACCATCACCACCCCGCCGTTGCGGCTCACCTCGCGGAGAATCGGGTCGGGGATGTTCCTCGGCGACGGACACAGTGCAAAGGCGCTCGAGTGGCTGGCGATGATCGGGGCCTGCGAGATCTTCAGGGCATCGGTCATCGTCGCGGGCGAGACGTGCGAGAGGTCCACCAGCATCCCGAGCCGGTTCATTTCCTTCACAACCCGCTCGCCGAACGGGGTCAAACCGTCGTGGCGCGGCGAATCGGTCGCGGCGTCGGCCCAGGCGAGCGTCTTGTTGTGAGTGAGGGTCATGTAGCGGGCCCCCATCGTGTAGAACGCTCGAAGCTGCGCCAGGCTCTCCTCGATCGCGACGCCTCCCTCGATCCCGATCAGTGAGGCCACCTTGCCCGACCGGGCGACCCGCTCGACGTCGTCGGCCGAGTAGGCCATCGCGAAGGCGTCGGGGTATCGGGCGACCATCCGCTTGACCAGGTCGATCTGCTCGACCACGGTCCGTGCCGGGTCGGGATGCTCGCTCGGAATGTAGACCGACCAGAACTGGGCCTTGAGGCCCCCCTCGCGCATCCGGGGGATATCGGTCTGGCCGGTCGAGAGCCGTTTGGAGAGATCGATCCGACGGAACGTGATATCTCCTTCGGCTCGCAGGCGCCAGGGAAGGTCGTTGTGTCCGTCGAAGAGGATGCCCGCGGCGTGGACCCGGCGGGCGCGGTCGAAAATGGCGGGCAGTTCATCGGCGGCTGCGGGGGTTCCCAGGGCCGACAGCAGCAGGGCGGCAAGAGTGATGCGCGAGGTCGTCATGATGGTCCCCGATGGAATCGGGCAGGCGTAGCGGACGTCGTCGCGATCTTGGGGCCGCAGCCGGAGATTGTCAATTGGCGTGCCGGCGATACGCGTCGACCTCTGCGTTGCGTTACCCCGTGGCGGGC